>JAJHQS010000008.1 GCA_020833225.1 Desulfurococcaceae archaeon | reverse complement strand
TCATGTTGTCTAAGTCTAATTTGTAATCATATTTATCTATTCTAGCACTTAGTTTTCTGAGTACTGGTTTTCTACCACCATTACTCCTAGCTGATTCCACTAAACTATTAGCATAGACATATATCTCTTTAGCGTGATGTGCTCTAAAACCCATGGAGACTAAGTCGTTGTAGAATAGCTTGTGTAGCTTCCTCCTGGAGAGCTTCTCATTAATACTCCAAATCCCGTCAACTACTAACTGTACTGCATCACGGTAGAGCCTCAGAAACTCTAATAGATTGTCACAGCTACCCTCGGGGAGAGCCTTCATCTTCAAGGCTTCAATAACAGTGGGCTCTTCACCCTTCACAGGGTAGCTCACCAATTTATATTTTGATAGTGAGGGTTTATAAAGGTATCTATCAGTATTAGTGGGTGGTGATAGATTGGCTAAATTCATATATGCAAAGTGCTCTGTGATAAAGTATAGAGGTGGGACAGTAGTCTTATACCCATTAGCAAAATACCAAGCTGAAATAAAACCACTACACGGTAAAAAAGTACACGCAGTAATAATAGCAGAAGAATAAAATCAAACCATATAAACCAATATGAAACCTGAAACAGCTGTGTGAGGCTATTTATAAATAATCATCCTATAGCTAATCCAGTAGCCGTATTTAATCTATTAAATGTTCTCAGCGAGTAATTCACTAGTACACTCCATGAAGTGAACACGGCTATATATTGGTTTTTATAAAGATTTTGTTATATCTATAAGTAAAACCTCTACATTACATTGTTTTTTTAACTCTTTTACAAGCATATCAGAGTTCTTCGCAATACCGCAGGGTGTTAATGGTGTAATAGAGATCATTGCAATTCTCATAAGCACCGCCAGTAATGAAACATACCCAGATCGCTCTTTAAGGCATATTTTAAACTAAGAAACACATACCGAAATTAAGGGTGTTACTCTTAATGCGCATTATTGTAGGCTCTGATGACACCTATCCCTGTGCATTAGAAGCTGCCTCATACCTAGAGAAAAAGGGCTTTTATGTAATTAAGGCAGGCTCTATTAAGACTGGGAAACCTGAACCATGGCCTGATGTAGCACTAGAAGTTGCATTAGCTGTCTCACGTGGTGAAGCTCGATTCGGAGTATTAATATGTTATACGGGGACTGGTGTATCAATAGTTGCTAATAAGATCCCGGGTGTGCGCGCCGCCCTCTGCAATGACCCTGAAACTGCGCGTGGAGCAAGACTCTGGAATGATGCAAATATACTCACCATGAGCGGTAGACTTGTAACAAATATACTTGCACGGGAAATAATAGACGCTTGGCTATCCATTGAAAAGCCAGACCCCGGCGAAGAACATAACATATCAAAACTAAAAGAAATAGATAACAAGTATAGATGTAAAGAAAATAAATAGAGAAAGCCTAAATAAAATAGTACCGGAAGCACCTGTTCCATGTTCACATAGCTCCGAGCTATGGAGCTTTCACACGGGTTTCAGGGAGGCTCCGACCAATATTATTTAAGCATTTTTCGACATCTCTACCTAGCTGTTAATTACTAATTTCACTATAATACTACTCCAATGCCATAGCATAGTTACCTTCGAACTCTGCAATAAGCTCGGCGAGCGTGTCATTAGCGAAAAACAATAGTTTACACTAATAGTAATTGTAAAGATTCTATGAGTTTTGAGTTACCATATGCATATAGAAGAAGAGATATCAGAGCTACTAGCTCTAGGAGTATACTTGTAATGTTGAGTACTTTGAGCACGCTGTAGGCTACTAATGTTATTATGCTTAAAGAAACAGAAATCACTCCTAAGTGATTAAGTCTATTAATTAGAGTTCTAAGAGCTACTAGCTCAATAAGTATTATAATTAAAAAGAATAATGTAGCTATTAATACTGCTACATTTAATTCAAAAAGCAATTGTTTAATTTCACTATAGATCCAGCCAGGTCTCATCCATAAATAGTAAAATCTATCCCACGGCTTAATGAAGAAGAGATCTCTACTAGCAATAGTTTTATATACAATACTATATATTATTGGGGCCATATAAACAGCGTAAACTATTATACTCACAAATACTATAATTCCTAATAAAAGCACTCTAGTATATTTTCTAATAACTATAAACCGCTCCAACATAGATAGAGGTTGTAATCCCATGTATTTAGAGATGACGATAACTAGGAAAACAATTACTAATGTTATAATTAGTAGTATAGATCTAAGTGTAAATGCCCACGAAGCCCCTGTAATAAACTCGCGAGCAGGCACCTCAATTATATCGAGTACCCACAACAAATAAATTGTTGTAAGAATATAGGCGATAAAATAAAGTAATATCGCTACTAATAATCCGTAAAAACCAGCTTTTATAGTAATATTTAACCTACTATAAGCTTTAGATTTATCCAAAAGCCAATCAACCCAATTGAGTTCTATGGTAATTTTGTGTCTAAAGAGGTAAAATACCCCCTATAATAGTAAAGCTATATGTATTACCTTATGGATAATTATAAAGCCTAGGTGGATAGATGGGTGAACATGGTTTTGAGAATTAGAATATGTGTTGTCTCCATACTATTTTCAGTATTAATGCTTTTGATAATGTCTAGTGTAGACGTAGGTGGTGTTGCTGAGAAGGGCTCTGTTTTAGTTGATCTTGAGGTTAATATTGATGGTGGTACAGTAGCCTATATTGAGAGAGTTGTTTCTCACTATCAGGGAAGAGCATTTATATTTAGAGTTAATAGTTATGGTGGATACTTAGCAGCTGCTGATAAAATTGTGAACATTATTTTAGAGAAAAATATCGAGTGTTATACATGGATTCCTCAAGGTGGTTTTGCTGTTTCAGCTGCTGCGTTTATTTCTCTAGCTTGTAGGAGAATATATATGGGTCCTGGAGCTGTTATTGGCGGAATTTCACCAATACCGGCAGAGCCTAAAACTGTGGAATATGTTAAGGCGAGAGTATCCTCTCTACTTGAGAAAATGGGTGTAAAAAATGCCTCTAAGATAGCCGAAGATCTAGTTGTTTACGCTAAAACCTATACTGCTAGTGAAGCTAGCAAAATAGGTTTAGCTATTGAAGTTGAATCTCTAGATGAAGTATTAAGATCCATTGATTTACAAGTAGAAACTAGAGAAGAACCTTCAATGTGGGAGAAGTTATTATCTGTGCTTTCAAATCCGCTGGTCTCAGAAATTATGCTTTTAGCTGGCATAATATTAATTCTAGTTGAAATATTTACGACGGGCTTCCAAGGTTATGGGATAGCAGGAGCCATAATGATCATCTTAGCCCTATACTCTATGGCTCTACTACCAGTTGAAATATTACACTTAGTACTAGTGTTATCAGGTGGAGTTCTACTAGGTATAGAGGTCTTTACACCTGGCTTTGGCGTCTTCGGAATAATAGGCATTGCTCTAGCGGCTATTGGACTAGCATTAACACTATCAACAACGCCACCTCAAGCATTAACATCACCAATATATGCAACTATTAGTGGCTTATTAGCAATTACAGGACTCTTTCTCTACATAGCATATAGTGCTGTAAAAACAACTAGGATTAAGAGAAAAAGTCGTGAAGAGATCCTCAAGAGTACTGTGGGATATGCAAAGACAGATATCAAGGAGACAGAGCCCGGAGTAGTCTACGTTGCAGGAGAAGATTGGACGGCATACTCAGTAAAAGGTATTATACCACAAGGAAGTAGAGTGAGAGTTGTACGAGTAAATGGATTAAAACTATATGTAGAGAAGATAGATTAGCTTAAATTGATATAGAAACATTTATTAGTTTCCACATGTCTCTACACTAATACAAGTAGGTGTAAGTATTGTTCATAGACCCTATAACTCTAGTTATAGTAATTATATTTTTAATAATAATACTGGGGATTGTAATAAGCCACATTAAAGTCATACCAGAATACAAAAGACTAGTTGTTTTTAGACTTGGTAAACTCATGGCTATTAAAGGGCCTGGACTAGTTTTCCTAGTGCCAATAATTGATAGGGGTGTTGAAGTAGATCTTAGAGAATTTGTCCTCGACATACCACCACAGACCTGTATAACTAAAGATAATGCACCTGTAGATGTTGACTTATTAATCTACATGAAGATCTTTGATCCACAACTGGCAGTTACATCTGTTCAAAACTATATTACAGCTGCCACTGGTATAGCTATGACGACTTTAAGAGCTATTGTAGGTGACATGGTTCTCGATGATGTATTAGCTAAAAGAGAATATATGAATTCCGCACTAAGAGCTAAATTAGACGAAATAACTGATAGATGGGGTATTAAGGTCACCAGTGTAGAGATCAAGGAAATAAAACCTCCAAGAGAAGTCCAAGAGGCTATGATAAAACAAATGGCTGCCGAGAGGACAAAGAGAGCTATGATACTAGAAGCTGAGGGTAAGAGAACATCTGCTATATTAGAAGCTGAAGGTCACAGAGAGGCGCTTATAAAGAAGGGTGAGGGTGAAAAACAATATGAGATATTAGTAGCTGAGGGTAAAGCTAGAGCATTAGAACTAATACAAGAAGCAGCCGGTAAGTTAGGTCCTAATGCATTACTACTTCAATACTTCGACGCTCTTAAATCAATAGCACAATCACCTGCAACTAAAATCGTAGTCCCATTAGAACTACTAACAGGGTTTTCAAAAATACTAAGCACAATAACACCTAGCAGAAGTGAAAGCGAGAAATAGTGTTTTCCTATTTTCATATTTTACCTTGCAATGATATTTTTACCAGTCACATGTTGAGCTTTTCTAACAATATTTGTTTTTAACTTGAATAGATCGTTAGAGGATAATAGGTATTACTTAGAGACGCGTATTTTACTACCTCTTATTACCTCTCTTTATTTCTCTACCAGCGGAATAGCCCTAAAGATTCTAACGCCAACCTTCTCTCCAATGGTTAGTGAAGATTGAATACTCCTAGCAACGATCAATCCCACATCTGTGTTAACTAAGAATTTCTCGATACCATTAAATCTAACTTTATTTACAATTCTTCCTTGTATCTTACCGTGTTGGTCTATCCAAGCACTGTCTGGAGGAATATAGACTCTCTTAACATTAAAATCTTCCTCTACACATAGATAGAGAGGAATGCTTTGTTCTCCTACGATGACGTTACAGCGAACTCGATCAACTTCACTAACTTCAATCACACTCCCGAGCCATGCTAAAGCTTCTGGTTCTAGCAGCGAGGAGTCTAGTTTTCCAGGTGAGTTACTATAAAGCACTCTTCCACTCCATAAGAAGACTAGTTTATCAGCTCTGCTCATAGCCCAGTCTAAATCATGTGTAACTACTATGACTGTTAAATCAAGCTCTCTAGCTATCTTCAACGTCTCCTCGTATATGTTAACTCTCAAGTTTACATCTAAATATGACTCAAGTTCATCTAGTAGGAGCGGGTTACCTTCACATACTAAAGCCCTTGCAATAGCAACTCTCTTTGCTTCTCCACTACTAAGTTGAGCCGGATACCTCTCAGAGAGGTGTCTTATAGATAATTTCTCTAAAGCCCATTTGACTCTTTCATTAATTAAACTCTTATTAGCTTTTCTTACTTCTAAGCAAAAAGCTACATTATCCCAGACTTTCATATGTGAAAACAAGGAGCTTTTTTGAGGTATATATAAAACATTTCTCTTATAGGGAGGTAAGTTATTTACATTTTTACTATTAAAAAAGACGTCTCCTTCATAGGGAACTAAACCCGCTATTACTTTAAGGAGAGTAGTTTTACCAGAGCCGTTAGGGCCTATTATCACCGAAAGTTCTTTCGGAGAGAACTCCACTGTAACATCGTGGAGAGCGTAGTTCTTGACGTTTTTTAGTAAAACTCTTACCAATATACTTCACCAATCCACTTCGAAGCAATCTTCTTCTCTAACACATCTATTAGCTCAATAATACTTACCATGATCAGTGATAATATCATTATAGTCGCTAATATGTGTTGAACGTCAATAGTCAGATAATACATGAGTAAGAGATAGCCTAAGCCAGATGAAAGAGCAACCATTTCGACTACAATTGTTGTTTTAAAGACCATTATAGCCTCAGTCTTTATTATTGGGAGAGTTTTAAGAATAGCCATAGGCATAATAACTTTTCTAAGAACAATCCACGGGTCAGCGCCTAAAGTTAATGCCACTTCTACTTGATCTAAATCTATTGTTCTACTTGAGTTTAAAATACCATATAATATTGGTGGAAAACTACAAATAAAAGTAGCTGCTAGAGATAATTTAAATGAGTCTAAGCCGACCCACAAGATTAATAGTGGGACCCATACTACTGAGGGTGTCACGAAGAGAATTGTAGCTATTGGTTGTATATATTCAACTAGTTTTAACCCGACAAGAACAAATCCTAGAACTATGCCTGCAATGGTTCCTATAATAAAACCTAACCCAGCTCTAATTAACGTGATAATCGCGTTTTCGACAACACTATGTAAATACTCAATATCTATAAAAGACTCCGCTACGTAGCTAAATGGTGGAAAAATATATTTTGGATAAATGTTGACTCTACCTAACAACTCCCATAGTAGTAAGAGTACGGATATAGACAGAATAACCTTTTTTATTTTCAATACATTTACACCTTTATTACAAGAGTATTAGCATCATATCTCTTTTTGATCACTCCCTTGGAGTAAGCAAAATCAATATACTCTTGAATTTGTTGTATATCTATCTCAGTGCTCCACTCTATACTTTGAATAGCCTTTGTAGCAATAACCTTACTTATCCCCAGCCATTTAGCTACGATCTTAGTAGCGTATGATGTATTTTTACGGATTACTTGTATTTCGTTCTCAATAAGTCTCACTATTTGTTTAATAACGTCTGGATTTTTCTCATAGTATTCTTCCACGACAAAAATGTAACTACCTGGCATATTAGGCCATACATCATTACTTTCAATCAGTATCTTTAAGCCTAATGATTCAGCTACCTCTGGATAAGGTTTTGGCAATATGGCAGCCACTATAGATCTCTTGATGAGGCCTGCTAATATTTCTTGTGGTGGTAAAGATTTTATCTCGGAAAAGCTCACATTGTATTTATCTTGTATTTTAAGTGCTAGAAAATGTGTTTGTGTCCCAGGACCGAGTGTGTAGACTACTTGGCCATTGAGGTCTTTTAAATCCTTGATCTTATCTGGGTCAACTACAAGCGCGAAGCCACCATTATGTATTTTGCCAATAATCTTAACTGGAATCCCCTTATCCATCATCATTATTATGGGTCCTAGGCATGCTTGTCCAGCAACTATGTCTCCCCTAGCAACAGCTGCTGCTAACTCCATACCTGTTCTAAAAAGCAATAAGTTAGTAACGTTAATACCATTCTCTCTAAGACTTCCCTTTTCAAGTAGTATGTAGAAGGGTGTTGCATGAGCATTAAACTCTACCCCTAGAGAGATTGTGTTTGTGCTTATAGTTAACCTCTTTGCATAGTCATAGCATAGCATTCCTAAAACTAACATGGTGACCGAAATCACTATTATGAGAACTATAATTCTTCTCTTCAATGTTTAAACACTCCTCTTGGCGAATATCTATTTACGAAGGAGCTTGCAAGACCTCCTTCTCCAAGGGATATGAGGAATTCCCTTGGTATTTTTACGCCGCTAGCAATCCATGGAAGAACTACATCTAATATGTTCTCTTCTGGATAATGTATTATTCCACTAGAAACACCGACAATTGCTTTACCGCCCTTATAAGCCACCATACTCATAGTCGTGGGCTTTATAGGTATACCGTAAATGACTACTTCATCAGCTATACTCGCTATTGCACTTGGAGTTTTATCTGTAGGGTCTACACTCATACCACCTGTTACTATGACAGCATCGTGTTCTAGGAGAAGTGCAAGAATTTTTCCGGAGATCTCCTCAAGATCGTCTCTAGCATATTCGATTCTTCCAGGAATACACTCATATTCACTGATCTTTTTAAGCACAATAGGCCCCGCTAGATCTCTCCTCATACCTTCCACAATTTCTGTTCCAGTTACAACAACACCTATTTTCGGGTGCTTATGTTCAATAACTCTAATTATTGGTCTATACTCTACTAATTTTCTCTCAAAGACCTCAAAGAACTCTACTGAGACGTCTAGTGGGATCAAATCTACAATTCCGATAAGATCTCCCCTTCTAATATAACTACCAGTCTTTCTAGTTACGAGTACGAAGACTCCGGTAGAATTAATTTCTTTGAGAACTGTTCCATTAACTAATAATAACCCACTCTTCTCAGCAATTAAAAGAGCCTTACCCTCCTCACCTAGTTCTATTCTAATATTTTCACCTGCTACGATATGTGCAAACTTCTCTACAGCCTCTACTTCGTGTAGAAAACCAGGTCTAGACCAAGTCTCATCATAAACGTAAACATAGTAATGACCACAATTCTTTAAAATGTCTACATCACTAAATGTAACAATCTCACCACGACGCTTAATAGCACCCTTAAATCCATGCTGTATACAAGTATAATCATGAAGTAATTTGAGACCTATAGCGTCTTCTACGCGCACAGTTCTAATCATCTAATGTCCACCAATTTATTGACACTTCTATGTTTCCTTTTAAATACTTGACCATAAATTTATAGACAAAACCAAACAGGTATATTGGGGAAGAGAACTTACTGATTAAGAGCTCACTAGGCTATAAGACCTTTCTTCACATTATTTTCCACTAATAGATATTCTTGGACATAATGGATCTCCAGCATTGAGATCGTGTTTTAAAATATATGCTCTTGCATAACACCCACCTCTACAACCCTGGAGAATTGGGCACTTTAAACAGACTCCTGGTAATTTGGGAGGTGTATTTACAACTCTAACAAGCTGGTGTTTTCTATATTCTTCAAAAGCCTCTATTACGCTTTTATCCCTCACACTAGTGATCTTAAAGTCTAATATATCGCAGAGAAGAACATTACCTTCAGGATCTATGTCCATACCGCTCATTTCACGACAAAACCAAAATCCAATATCCCTTTTCAAGAGTGGGGCCCATGGTGTACACCAAGCTGAGAGTCTTAATCCATATTCACGTGCTCTTATCCAAGCGTTTTCAATAGCTTCAAGGTATTCGCCTGCAGATACGTATATGCGTGTTTGTAATGCTTTACCTGATGGCATTACTGGTAGCAGTGCTAATTCATTAATATCAATACTGACAACATAATCTATTATTTCATGAACTCTTTTATAGTTTATCCTATTCACAGTAGCTACTATTGAAATATCGCTGAGTTTCTTCCTTAAAACCTCTATACCCCTATTAGCGAGGTCATAAGATCCATGGCCTCTAATCTTGTCGTGAACTTCTCGCGGACCCTCAATAGTAGCAAATATGCGAGTATCGGTCTTATAGAGTAATTCTACGATATTATCGCGTACTAGAGTAGCATTTGTGACAATACTCTTTTCAACATTATATTCATGAAGCATTAAGAGTACTTGTGGTAGATGTGAGTGTATTAATGGTTCTCCCCCTGTAAGATTCACATATTTAATCCCATTCTCACCAATGTCTTTAGCTAATTTCAACTTCTCCTGTAAGCTGAGTTCTCGTAAACCCCTAAATCTATACGTATAACAATGTAAACAATCTAGGTTACAAGTTGCTGTAAAAATCCATATAATGTACTCTGGCTTAACCATACATAAACCACACAAATATTCTTATTTTAAATTTTAAATAGTTTAATTAGTAGGATGTGAAGTGCTTCTTAAATTTACTATATAGTTGTTTCTTCAACCATGACTCTCTTACTCTCTTTCTTAGTAAGTAAATAGTTTAAAAAGCCCCCAATATTCTCTAAAATGTATTTTTCAATATAATCTATGAGCTCACTCTCTGTTAAGTGTATTCCGTGAGATAGAAGTTCTCTTAATAATTTATCGATTAAAACCCTACTTCTATCGCCCTCCTCTACTGGGAATTTAGCATACTTTACTAAGTGTTCAACTACGTTTTCAAGACATTTTTCACAGCCTATTTGTATGCCTTCAAGTACAATTACACCTTCATTTTCAAGAAATCTCCTCGTGTTACTTGGAAGTATCGGTTTAGAAACCAAGAAAAATTCCTCCGGCTTATATACGCTCTTATAGAACAATACTAATTGAACCTCTGTAACTCTAACACCACGCCTCTTACCTTCAACAATTTCTCTGAGAACATCACTATTAACACCGAGAACATCTGCTAAACCACTCCATAAACCTGAAAGCCATCGTTTAAACCATTCATCAAAAGTAAATGTTGATACAAGAGGACCTTTTAATTCGCGTGCTCTGATATACCAGTCATTCTGTTCTTTACATTCAATTATCACTTGTGGTCTTAATATCGGTAAATCAGGGTTATTGAGATCAACTATATTAGTTATGAGCCCAGAATACACCATTATATCTGGTCTTAAAGTAGTATAAAGTCTCCACACTGTCTTTAGGTCTTTAAAATCCCTCCAACCAATCGGGCGCGGTGCTTCGAGAAAGAGGCTTAAAGATCCTCTTCCAGGAATACTCACAGCGAAATTTGGCGGTAAAATACCCGCTTTCTGTTTACCAGCTCTATCAAAGTGTACATAGCCATGCTCAGGGTATATTAATTTACCGCCGAGTTTACCGAAACCACGTAGTAGAGAGGTCAAAACCCACACCTCGTAGAGGGTTCTCATATTAGTATTTAAACTAGAAGTTACAGCAGCCTTAGCCTTAGACGCATAGTCTTCAAGACTAAGTTTGCCTCTCAATAGATCATAGAGGTATAGTGTAAGCTTCTTTTTTAAGTGCTCTACCGGGTTTTTCACAAAACTACTCATTTCCCTTGAGAGAAGCCAACCTCTACCACTAACAGAACTCACAGCACTATCTAAGAACTTAATAAGTAGATTCACATCTCTACGAGCCTCATCGAGAACACCACTCTCAGCATAAGCATAAACAGTGCATTCTCTAAAAGTATCGAGGTATTCTTCGCAATGGGGACTTATTAGCTTTATTCTCCTACCTGGAAGGGTTTTTACACATTTTTTAACGTCTTCTAATACATTTAAACACTTAGTCAAATTTAAAATAACAGATCTACTCACGAATGAACACTCTTAACCCTAGCTCTAAAATATTTCTAACTAAAAGAGTAATTAATATCCTAAACTAATACTCAGTATGTCCAATTATACAATATCTTAAGACTGAGCAATTACTTTTTAACCCAAATATTTTACCACCATAAATTCATGTTAAATACATATATATACTCAATAGTCATTATAGGGATAGTGTTTGGCAATGATGCATTAACAAGATCTAGTTGTAGCATCTAAGACCCAGTTTAATAATGTCCCTGAGCTCTATGAGTAGTGTTCTTTCGAATAATTATTATAAAAATTAAAATTCACGATGTAACATAAAAATAGTTACTGAACTACATAAGTAGGGGAAGCATCTTATTGCCACATATAGATAGAAGAATTTACGAGCACCCAATAATAACTTTTAACCGTGGAAAAAGAGTGATATTTTATTTTGAAGGACATCCTATCGAGGCTTATGAGGGGGAGAGCGTAGCTGTAGCATTGTATGCTCTTGGTGTAGATGTCTTTAGTTGGAGTCCTAAATTTAGTAGACCTCGCGGACCTTTTTGCATGATTGGTAAGTGTAGTAGTTGTTTCATGACTATTAATGGCGTTCCAAACATTAAAGCTTGTAAATATCCAGTGCGAGAAGGCTTAGTAGTTGAGAGACAACGTGGCTGGGGTTTACTTGCAAAAAGTAGTATTTTGGAGGATTATAAGCCTGCTTCTAGCGAGAAGATTGAGACAGACGTTTTAGTTATTGGTGGGGGTCCAGCAGGACTCATTGCCGCGTTAACAGCTGCTAATTATGATTTAAATGTAGTGATAGTTGACGAGCACTTTAAGCTTGGTGGGCAGCTTCTTAAACAAACACATAAGTTTTTTGGTAATGTAGAACTTTTCGGAGGTCTTCGTGGCTTCCAAATAGCTGAAGAATTGGCAAAGAAGATTGCTTTAGAAAAGAGAATTAGAGTTCTAATGAGTACTATAGCGTATGGTGTATTTAGAGGTGGCTATGTAGGTGTCGTAGGTGAAAATGCCCATTATATTATAAAGCCTAAAGCCCTCATTATTGCCACAGGTGCACAAGAGAAATATTTAGATTTTCCAAATAATGATCTCCCTGGGGTTATCGGTGCTGGTGGAGCACAAACCATTATGAACGAGTTCGGTGTTAAACCTGGTGAAAGTGCTTTAGTAGTAGGGTCTGGTAATGTCGGCCTTATAGTAGCTTACCAACTACTACAGGCTGGTGTGAGAGTTCGCGCCGTGATCGAGATTCTACCAGAAATCGGTGGATGGTTTATTCATGCAGCTAAAATTAGAAGATATGGTATTCCGATCCTCACGAGACATACTATTAAGTATGTTGAAGGAGACGTTAGAGTCAGAAAAGCCACTATAATAGCTGTTGATGAAAAATTTAATCCTCTACCGGGTACTGAGAAAGAGTTTGACGTGGATTTAGTACTATTAGCTATTGGTCTAGAACCCGACTCTAGACTTGCTATTCAAGCTGGAGCTGTTGTAAAATATATGCCAGAGCTTGGAGGCTTTGTACCCGTTAGGACAAGGTTCCTGGAGACAACAGTGAAGAATATGTATATAGCTGGCGACATCTCAGGCATTGAAGAAGCCACCGCGGCCATGCTTGAGGGTAAAATAGCCTCCTTAGCTATAGTTTCTCGACTAGTTGATACATCAAGGTCGAGTAAAGCTCTCGAGGAGGCTGAAAAGGTCTTAAAATTCCTCTGGGAGGAGTATAGAGCCTCACCATTACTCTTAAGAGCTAAAAGAGGTAAAGAGGCTGTAACTATAAGTATTAATGAGCTTGAAGATCTGAGGAAGAAGTTCCCATCACCAGTTTCATTTGGGTGATCTATGTGGAGAAGTTCACGTTTCGAGAAACAGGCGTTATTAAGTTAGAGGAGTTAAAGAGACTTAATTTGTTACCACCACAGGAAAGACTCTTAAAAGGCCCTGTAGCCATACTCGAATGCCCCGAAGAAATACCCTGTAATATCTGTGTACCATTTTGCCCAAGTAAAGCTATTCAAATGGAAAGTATTATAGCGTTACCTAAAATAGTGTGGGATAAGTGTACTGGGTGTGGTATATGTGTAGCCGTATGTCCAGGTTTAGCCGCTTTTGTAGTAGATATATCAAAGCAAGACGCTGATTATGTTACTATACCCCACGAACTCCTCCCGGTACCTAGAGTTGGAGATAAGGTCATGATACTTAGCAGGAGTGGTGAGATATTAGGTGAAGGTGTTGTTATAAGAGTGTGGGAGAGAAATAAGACCTACGTGATCACTATTAAAGTTCCAAAAGGCTTAGGTCTCGAAGTAAGAGCTATATTGTCAAAGCCTCTTAAATAGCCCTTTCCAATTAACGAATAAGTATTTATATTTACTTTCCAGTATTTTAAAATAAAAACCTTAGACTTTTACCTCTTAAGAGGTGTTATCTTTACTTGCTGGGCGAGAAGAAGCCGATAATTATTTGTCGCTGCAATGACGTAACAATCGAGGACATTATTAATGCTGTTGAGACTGGTATAGATGACTTCGAGGTTTTAAGAAAATACTTGAAGATCGGGTTTGGACCTTGCCAGGGAAGAAGCTGTCTATTATTAGCAGCTAGAATATTTGCAAAGCTTACTGGAAGGAGAATTGAAGAAGTAATCTCTGAGTATCGTGTTAGACCACCAATAGTTCCTATTCCAGCTAGAGTACTTTTAGCTGGTGTTATAGAGTGAGAATTATAGTTATAGGTGGAGGTATAAGTGGCCTCTTTATAGCATATGAGCTGTTGAAGCGCGGTATTAGAGATATAATTGTAATAGAAGAGAAATACCTGAGTGCCGGGGGGTCTGGGAGGAACATTGGGTGTTTTAGATCTTCTTTTACGTCGCCAGAACACGTTATATTAATGAAGAGGAGTATTGAGCTCTGGTTAAACTATAGGAGTGAATTGGGATTAGAACTTAAGCAGTCCGGTTACTTGTGGATTGCAAGAAAACCTGAGACCCTTGAAATCTTCGAAAAACTCTCAGTATTTCATAGAAATTACGGTATTCCTACAAGAGTTCTCAGCATTGATGAAGTTGAACATGTACAGCCTGGTCTTAACAAGGACATT
Source organism: Desulfurococcaceae archaeon (assembly GCA_020833225.1). Taxonomy (GTDB): domain Archaea; phylum Thermoproteota; class Thermoprotei_A; order Sulfolobales; family Desulfurococcaceae; genus UBA285. The sequence continues at coordinate 28,740 of JAJHQS010000008.1, read as the reverse complement.
ATTGCTGGTGCACTTTTTGATCCAACGGCTGGAAGAATGCCCATATTTGAAAACCTTGTTAAGCTTTACTTGAAATTGAAGACTTTAGGTGTAATTTTTCACTTCTATACTAAGGCTATTAGGCTTAATTCGAGTGGTTACAGAGTTAAAAGTGCTATTACAAGTAAAGGTGAAATTTATGGAGACATCTTTATAGTATCTGCTGGTGGTAAAGGTACACGTGAGCTCCTCGCCACAGTTAACATAGAGTTCCCTGTTATTGATGAAACTAGGCATCCCATTATAACAGAACCTTATGCCGAGATATTAAAGCCTGCACTAATAATTGATTGGGACACTCCAGGTGCACCTTACGTCACGCAAACAGAGCATGGAGGCATAATATTTGCGCGAAATATTGCAGACATTCCTGAAGCACTACTCACATCACACCGCATAGATGTCATAGGACTCACTATTAAGCCCATCATAGAGCTATTACCAATATTAAAATATGTTAACATATTACGCTACTGGATAGGATATTATGAGACAACGCCAGATCATCACCCAATATATGGACCCATATATCCGTACGAAAACCTCTACGTAGCTGCAGGCTTTAGTGGACATGGATTAATGATGGGGCCTATAACAGGATTACTTATAGCAGATTGGGTTTTAAATGGAAAGCCCAGTATACCCATAGCTGAGAACTTAACACTTGAAAGATTTAAAATAGGTAAGCTAGTAAAAGAGATAGCCATAGTTGGCTAACACCAGTACTGGTGCTTATAACATGAAGCATTTCTCGCATCACTTTGTATATATTTCTAAAGGAGTTGCAAGACTTCAACAATACTTATCTACTCTTGTTATCGCTATTATATTAATCACCATTATAAATATATCCATAGCTACTGGCGTAGTGTATATAATTACTACAGGTGGATCAATAAATCCAAGTCTCGTGATCACAGCATTTGCCGTAGCTTTTATAATTGGACTTACACCAATACTCCTCTATTATGACGCTACGATGAGTCTTGTGAAGTGGAGTAATAGTTTTAATCGATATAAGCTAATTGCATTTTTACTAATAATTACTCTAATAATTCAAGAACCATTTACAATGTATCTAATCTATGTCACTATTAGTAAAATAAACGATATCGTTGCCACAACTACTAGTAAAGGATTTTTCCCTGAAATTACCGAAGAACTTACTACGCTATTACTAATAATAAGGTTAATTGGTACTTTAATATACATTCTAAGCACAATAATCAACCTAGTTCTTGTCGCTATCTTTAATACTATTAAAGATGAGTTTACTTCGTTTTTAAATAATATTTTAAAACCAGAAGAGTTCTATATCTATACTGTGGAAACTTGGAAGTTGAGTGATGCAACAAGCTTTCTTAGGATAGCCCTTATACTCTTCCTCTTAACATCACTAATAATTAATATACCTATACCCATAATACCTAATATTACAGGATTGATCGGGTTTATACTTTATATTACCGGAGTAGTGAGAGCTTATGGCTGTTTAAGTGAAATTAAGAAATTTGTAGAGCTTGTTGCCGATAATATAGGGAAAGTTCCCTGACAGCTCCAACTATTTTTACTATATTTTCCTGGTTCTCTAAGAACTTCGGCGTTAGAGTTTAAACCCTACGCTTTTAAGCTTTACATCATTAATTATTACATAATGTTCTCGTTTAATTCTCATAGTCTGAAACGCGCTCTACTTCATATACCAAAACCGTGGTGTAAAAGCGCTAAGACATTTATCAATAATGCCGATTACTAAGATTTAGTGAGACCTAATTATGCATACTGCTTTTCTTGTAGTACATTGTGCTTTCGTGTTGAAGTCTGCAACTTTCGTTTCACACTTTCAAAGAGCTTTCTAGATAACTTCGTGTTCACCAATGAAAAATACGGTAGGGCAGTAAAGAAATCACTAGAGGTGATTAGAATTAATTATAAATAAGATATTTGCTTCAGGGAATTATCGTATTGTCTATCACCGATGAACTTAGTACATTATGTAATGCTTTACAATATAATGATCTCCTATAAAATTTAACTAGAAAATTTACTTCTTTGAAGTTAGCTCTGTAATTAGTTTTAATAATTCATCAATTTTCTTTACACCGCTAGTTTCAATTTTCTCTTTAATTTCACCGTTACTCACTCTTAGTAATATTGTTGTCGGTGAAGCATGTACATCAAATTTCTTAAAAGCGCCACTAGCTGCGTCAGAAACACACTCGCGTGCAAACCAGTCACAAAGGACAATTACATAGTTTACTTCAGGAAACATCCTCCCAAAGATCTTGACAAAGGGAAACCAGTAATTATCATAATTCCTACATGCAGGACACCGCGTATTATCAAAATAAACCACGTAGTAACCATCACTCCACGGTAAAGCCGGATTACCTGAAACTTGCCTAAGAATCCATTTTTCTTTATTAAAATCATAAACATATATCCCGTGCGGAGAGTCCACATCTACTTTATCCAGCTCTAATCCCTCTCGGCCTTTTTTCCCCTCAGCACTTGAACTAAGCATTTTCTTAAGTAGTTCTAAAATGTCTTTCTCTAAGCCCATTTTAATTACACCCTCTAGCTAATCTCGCTACAAACATATAATAATTTACTAGATTATAATCATGTTTATCTATGAGAAGTTTAGATCAAGCGTGTGGGTCGTTCATGGTACCGTATAGTTATTCTTAAAACGGTGTTTTTATTAAGTTTTTAGATTAAGTTGGCTTGGTGGCGAATATATGTCAAAGTGTAAGTTTCGAGAAGATCTAGATAAAGCCATTGAGCTATATAATAGGTTACATGGTGTTGAGGCTCAAGCTAAAATTATTGATGTTAATGGTGAGAAGGTAATTATTGAGTTCACAGGCACGTTTTGTCATACATGTGGTGTACGTGATTGGCTTGAAGATCTAGCGTACTTATTAGTTTCTATGGGATATAATGCTAAGCTCGTAGAGTACATTGAGCCCAAAGGTGAGGAGTTTCAGTATAAGAGAATAGGTGTGTTTCAAATTAAACATGGTAGCGAAGAGAGTGGTGATCGTGAAAACCAGGATAGATGAAATCGACAAGTTAATCATTAAGGAATTAGCTAAGAATGCCCGTATATCTTTTAGAGAACTAGCTGGAATTGTAAAATTAACTGATGTCGCCGTTATTAAGCGTGTGAGAAAACTTGAAAAAATAGGTGTTATAAGAAAGTATACGGTTATCGTAGATCCGAGGTCTTTAGGCTATGAACACGTGAGCTTTACTGGTATAAATGTGAGGCCTGAAAAACTCTTTGACATTGTAAAAGTACTTGAAGAAATGGAGTGCGTTAAATACTTAGCGCTTACAGGAGGAGATCACGATGTCTTGGCTGTTATCTGGGCTACTACACGTGAAGAACTAGAAAAAATACACATGGAAATAAAAAATCTAGATGGAGTTATTGCAGTATATCCAATGATACTAGCTAATGTTATTAAAGATGAACTATATGTTTAATTAACTCTCTATGATACTAGATTATTAACATTAAAGAGTAGAAAGTTAAATAAGTATCTTTAAGTAAAACTTTGAAAAAGAGGTGTAGACGATGTCTTTACAATTATCTCAAGACTTATTTAGATATCTACTACCAGAAGGCTTACCTAGAGGTTCTTTTATAATACTAGCTGGAGAGGGCGGCTCTGGTAAAAGTGTTATATTAATACATCTCGTAAAAGATGTACTTAATGCGGGTGAGCCGGTAGTTTATTTAACTCTTGACGATGATCCTCTAACAGTTTTAAAACAACTATCAGCGTTTAAAATATCGGTTGAAAATTACTGTTCTCAGCGATTATTAAGTATTATTGATGGATTTAGTTATACTATGAGACAACGTAGGGGAAGAGTTCATCCATGTATTATAGATGAAATCTCACCTGAGAATCCTGATAACACAATAACTACTCTTATTAAAATAGTTGAACAATTTAAATTAGAGGGGAGAGGACTCGTAGTTATAGACTCTCTGAACGAGGCTATGATCTCATTAGATCCAGCACGCTTTGTCTTTTTCATAAAGTCTCTGAGAGCAAATATTGCTAAGTCTCGTGACATAATAACTATAGCTACACTACATACTTCAACCAATGAACTAAGAAATTATCTCTTAATAATAGAACATTTAGTGGATGGAGTATTAGAGACTAGTAGTATACCTGAAGACTTAGCTTCTCAAATACCTGTCTTTGTGAGACAAATTAGAGTATTAAAAATGAAGGGGGCTTCGCATAGACAAGGCTGGGTTTTCTACAGTATAGATAGTGAAGGGGTTAAACCAGCTATTTTAAGAATAAAGAGCTAGGTTAAACGTTTGACCTCTCCATGAGTAATCTTGCTTTTTTAATAACATTCTCGGCCAGTATAGCTGGATTCTCTGAGAAAGCGTAGAGTCCGAGTGGGGAATACTCTAGCTCAATACATTCGAGAACAGGTAAGTCTTCTACGAGTGCTAGTTTAACGTAATAAATGTCTGCGTGAAGTCCTTTCTTAAAACATAAAATTACATCTTTGCCATTAATACTAGCTACCACTAATAAGTATTCTCTCTGCTTTTCTACTAGAACTTTCTTACTGTGAGATTTGAGAGTGTTAATAAAGAGATCTACATCTGTACTCATAATTATACACTATAAAGTTTCTCTCTAATAGGTGGTGGTAAAGACTCTTCACTTATAACTATAGCTGTGTGAGGTGGCTTTTTAGTCTTAAAGCCTACAATAATGTATCGTGATGGGTCTGAGATATTACCTTGTATCTCTCCACGACCAAACCTAATATTGAGGACTCTTACTTTAACATAGTAGCCGTCACTTCTCTCAACATAAATGTATTTTCCATGTTTTAATCCCAATAATATCACCATACTCTTTTTACTCTATGCATGCTCCACGTATAAATATATCCCAATATAAAGTTTACAGCGAAGCCCAGTATTATTCCCACTAGTTGAGCAAGCCAAAACGGTGTTCTCAATAAAAGTGGGAGTAATGTAGCCATAGTGACCTGTGTTATCCAGCTACCAATACTTGCAAGGTGATATTTAACTAGTCTTGTTAACACGCCCTTTAAGTGTTTTTCGAGGCCTGTCCCCTTAAATGTTATCTTTTCATGTAAGATAAAATTCCACAAGACGCTGGTCTCAAAGCCAGTAGTAGAGGCTATGGGACTAGCTATATATCCATACTTTGCTAGTAAAGCGTATATTGCCTGCGCACTTGTAAGATTAATGAAAATCCCTGAAATTCCAATAAACATAAAGACTAGTACCCGTAGCGGTTCAGAAAGTGGGAGAGCTAAGAGCCTAGGTAATTTTCTAGCGTATAACTTTAACCAGTCGTTATCACTTAAATTAACTAGTATGATCTCTCTGCAATTTAAGACATCTCTACCAGCTATAACACCCCAGACTACAACCATATTATTCAATCTTAACGCTCTAAGTCTAAGTAGCCTCAACAGTAAGAACCTATATAATGAGAGCTTAGTACCAATACATATATTACCAGACACTGCTATGTTGTCGATCTTAGAAGAGAGGATCTCCCCCCATTCTAGCGGAGAACACACTTCAACACCACTATAAGCTATACAATATTTTAAGTCGTTAGCTAAATTATCCAAGTACCAAATACACCTCTAGCAAATAGCTCTTTATAATTAATTTTAATTTTATTTTTCATCTACATATAGTGTTAATGTGAAGCTCTCAGTCGATTAGAGGGGTGCTAATAGTCATGTGTTTACTGCCGGAAAACCCTATGCAAGAAGCTCTATTTGCATTAGTATTATTTATGTATGTACTTAGTGTAGTCTACTTTACGAAGAGAGCATATATGTACATGTTAAAGAAAGGGCTTAAGAGAAATGTTGCAGTTTACTATAACAGGAAACTCATACACATATTGGCAGGTGGTGTAGTAGCTTTCATTACACCCTACATTTTCACATCGCCGCTGATACCATTAATGTTCGCCCTGGTAATAGCAGTAATACTCTACATACCACACTATAAGAGTCGAGAACTCTCCTGGTTCCAAGTAGAAGACAATGCATATGAAGTGAACTTTTGTATTGCATGGGGCTTATCACTATTTGTAGTTTGGATTGTCTTGAAAAATCCATATTACGCTATAATACCACCGTTATTTATGTCTCTAGGTGATGCTGTAACAGGTATTGTGAGGAATGCTGTATATGGTAAGAGGACTAAATCTTGGATTGGAAATATTGCAATGTTAGCTGTAACGCTAACTATAGGATGCTGCTATACAGGCGTGCACGGTATAATACCGGCTATGTTCTCGACAATTATAGAACACTTTGAAATACCACCACTACTAGATGACAACGTGTTAATAGCGGCTGTTTCAACTACGAGTTTAATTCTCTGTAAACTCTTCTTCTAAGACACTTACTTCTACAAGTCCATAAAAGTTTTTAATAAGAATTCAATTCTAAGAGTTAAATGCTTTCTTAATAGTTTCCTTAGTATATTAACTTTTTATTTAAAACCTTATATTAGAGGAAAAATGATAACTCGACCTTTCACTTAAAGGTGTTATATTTTTGAGTAGAGACCCCTGGAGGATACTTGAAGAAGAAATATTAAATTGTACTAAATGTAAACTCCACATGTATAGACGTAGAGCTGTACCCGGTGAGGGTAATAGAAATAGTGTTCTAGTGTTTATTGGCGAAGCTCCTGGTGAAAAAGAAGATGAACAGGGTAGACCTTTTGTCGGCCCTGCTGGCAAACTACTCACTGAGCTAATAGAGTCTACTGGTTATAGAAGAGAGGACTTTTATATTACAAACATAGTTAAGTGTAGACCTCCAGGTAACAGAGATCCAGAAGACGATGAGATTAATGCTTGTCTACCATACCTGATAAAGCAATTGGAATTAGTTAAGCCGAGAATTATAGTGTGTTTAGGTAGGCACTCTGCAAGAACTATTTTTAAATTAGCTGGGTTAAAGTGGACTAATATGAGTACACAACATGGTAAAGTCTACTCTATAAGACTTTTCAACTTCAATGTTAAAATCATACCTACATATCATCCTGCAGCAGCGCTTTATAATCCACAGTTAAAGAGCTCTCTGGAAGAAGACTTTAAGAAATCCATTAAACCAGTACTCAGCGAGGTATTAGAGGCTAGATCAGTGAAGAAAACTCTTTTAGACTTCAGCTGCGAGAAGAAGTCTTCTCTTCTCAAATGACTTGTAGGTAGAATAAAGCAGATATAATCCACAAAATAGAATTACAAGTGAGTAAATGACAGCTACTTCACGTGGAGCATAGATGGGGTGAGAAACCATAGTTACCCATTTCTCGGCTCTTGCTGCAAGCATATAGAGTGCTAATCTAGGAAGCTCTGTATATATAAGTGACATCACAGTAAGGGGTTCAAAGCCGAGGTTTAAGTAATACTCTGCTAAATCCAATACTAGTAGAGTAGATAGTGGATAATAATTGTAATGCTCTGTAAAGCCCTCTACTAATCTCTTCAACCTAGTTACTAAGGACCTAACTAGCTCTGTACTATTAGATATAAATAAAACTCTACTAGGTAAACTTGTATAGAGATCTCGTGAGATATCTAGTAATTGCTCAAATATTTGTATAAACTTCACTAAGTCGTTTTTCTCAGATAAATTAATCCTCCTACCTATACCCATTTGCAATAAGTAATTTACGTGAGCATCTAGGAACTCTTTTAGCCTAGTATTAATTAATCCCACATTGCGCATGCTTAGAGTTTCATTTACATTGCTATAATTATCTAGGGTTACGTTGAACCAACCTAGAGCTGATAGAGCACGCGTCCACGCTCTAGCTGTAATATAGATAGCTTCATTGACATCCTTTTCAGCACTAAAAGATGTTTTCGCCTGTATGGCTAATTTTTCAGCTTCACTAGCCCTAGTATAGGTGGTTATGAGTAAATCTAAGTAGGCTGGGTTAACGTACTTAGTCTTCGCAATTACTTCTAGCTCCTGTATAATTTTATTCTTAATACTTGAAGCTATAGTGAGGGTTTCTTCTATTGTTGAACTGATCTCTCTATGTAAAGCCTCCGTGTTCGTGGTATTTAAATATGCAAGTTTAGATATATACGCATTAACAAGCGCTGCATAAGCGAGTGAAGATGCTACATAGTATCTATCATGAGAGGCTACCGTGAACGCTTCTTCTAAGTATTTATGTGCAAGCTCATAGTACTCATCTCTCCACATTACACTCTCTAGTTGATGTAAAATGTTCCCAGTAATAGAAGACAAGTTCTCATATATAGTTCTAAAAGCTATTTGAGCGCTTTTGTTTGTCATAGTGGTTTTTGAATTCTCAAATTCTTCATATATAAAGTCATAAACAGTGAAAATCCCTCTAACAGAAACAGGGGTATAATTGAGAAGTTGGAGTTCTACGCCAGGGATATATACAAGAGTTAAATTCTTCTCTTGTGCAGCGAGTAGTTTTTGCTCTAGCCCGGCCACAGCTCCAACTATGCCTCCTGGACCTATGATACCTGTCGCTGAAACACTTGTAGAGCATTCTTGACCCTGAAATATCTGTAAAAGCGCTATAAAAAATAATAGTGTAGCACTAAGTCCTCCTACATTTGCACTGATATCCAGGTAATAATTACAACACTTATAATCCACGCCTGTAATAACTGAAGCATACATTAACGCGAGATTAAAAGAGACTGCTACATCTTCACCGACACCACTACTAGTAGAGATCAGCCCTTTTCCGCCATATATAACCCTGATCTCGCCGGGAACAGTTGCACCTCTACCATCACTTAAGACCGCGAGGAGGGTTACCCTACATGTCTTATACTGTTGCTCTCCTAGTGCTGGATTAATCATATTTAAAGTTAACATGACAAGTGTTAACATAGATATGAGTATTTTCACGGTTGAGGATTTTACATACACGTTTTTCCCCTCAGCGAAACTCTGATTAATCATAGCTCATTATTGCCGGGTTCTCATCACCAGTATTTTTAAAATACAAACTCCTTAATAACTCATTAAGACCACATTTAAAACTATCATTTTAAACAACAAATAGGTCCTAAGGAATGCTGTGTTTTGATATTATAGGATCTCTGTTCTCTTGTACATGTATTCAAAACACCTCTAAAAATCGCGTGTTTGCTCAATAAGAGGGTGCTTTTTATAAGGTTTTACACGAATAAGTCTATTGGGTTATGTATATGAGCGATATGCCATTTAAGCTTCTAGCTGAGACAATGGATAGGTTAGAACTAGTGTCTGCGAGAACTCAGATGATTGCCTTACTTGCGAATTTATTTAAGAGTACTCCACCGGAAATAATAGATAAAGTTGTTTATTTGGTATCTGGTGTATTGTGGCCTGATTGGAAGGGTATGCCAGAACTTGGGGTTAGTGAGAAGCTTCTTATAAAAGTGATCTCTCTCGCGTGTAATGTGAGCGAGAGTCAAGTAGAACAATTAGTCAAAAATACTGGTGACCTAGGCAAAGCGGCTGAAACTCTAAAAGGTAAAGCACAGGTCAAGGTCTCACTATTTACATTTACACAAGGAGTTTCCAGAGAGCTAACTGTGAGTAGTGTTTATAATACTCTTGTAAAAATAGCTCAAGCACAGGGTGAAGGCAGTAGAGATCTCAAGATCAGGTTGGCTGCGGGGTTGTTAAGAGACGCGTCGCCTAAAGAGGCAAAATTCATTGTGAGGTTTATAGAGGGTAAGTTGAGAGCTGGTATAGGTGATGCAACTATAATGGATGCATTAGCAGTGGTATATGGCGGTGGTAGTGCTGCCAGGCCTGTAATAGAAAGGGCATATAATCTAAGATCAGATCTTGGAGAAGTCGCAAAGATCTTAGCTATCGAAGGCTTAGAGAGCTTGAAGAGAATTAAGCCGGAAGTAGGTATTCCCATAAGGCCTATGCTCGCTGAGAGACATAATGACCCGAAGGAGATTCTCGCTAAAGCTGGAGGTATAGCTCTCATAGAGTACAAATACGATGGTGAGAGAGCACAAATTCACAAGAAAGGCAACAAAATAGTAATATACTCGAGAAGACTTGAAAATATTACTCATCAATATCCAGACGTTGCTGAAATGGCTCTTAGTAATATTAACGCCGATGAGGTCATAGTTGAAGGTGAAATAGTAGCCTATGATAAAGACACAGGTGAATTACTTCCTTTCCAGGAGTTAATGCATAGAAAGCGTAAACACGATATACATATCGTTGTAAAAGATTATCCTGTGAAAGTTTTCCTCTTTGACCTCCTTTACCTCAATGGAGAAGACTACACAGTTAAGCCAATTATTGAGAGGAGAACTGCATTAGAAAAAATTGTGAGAGAAACAGAGGACTTTATGGTAGCTAAATATATTAAGACGAGCGATCCAGAGGAACTAGAGAAGTTCTTTATGCAGGCTATTAGTGAGGGTTGTGAAGGAGTAATGGTTAAAGCTATACATAAAGACTCCATTTATCAAGCTGGTGCAAGAGGCTGGTTATGGATAAAGTTTAAACGTGATTATAGAAGCGAAATGATCGATACTGTAGACCTAGTTGTCGTTGGTGCTTTTTATGGTAAGGGTCGAAGAGGAGGTAAATTTGGCACTCTTCTAATGGCAGCTTATAACCCCGAAAAAGACATGTTTGAAACTGTGTGTAAAGTTGGCTCTGGATTTAAAGACGAGGACCTAGATAAACTACAAGATCTCCTAAAACCATATATTAGGAGTAAAAAACACCCAAGAGTAGACGCTGAAATGGAGGCTGATGTCTGGGTAGACCCCATACTTGTAGCTGAAATTATTGGTGCAGAATTAACACTCTCACCAATACATACATGCGCTAAGGGGGTGTTAAAACCAGATGCTGGTATTTCTATTAGATTTCCACGATTTATAAGATGGAGACCTGATAAGAGACCTGAAGACGCTACTACAAGCCAAGAACTAGTTGAAATGTATCAGAGACAATTAAAGAAAGTAGCTAAAGCACCTGTTGAGGGTGAGGCCTAAAAAGCCGTGATTCATAACTTCTCTTAGCAGAACAATTCGTTTTCCAATATCTTTTCAGCACATAGTAGGTGTTGTATTTGCCAACTGTAGTAGTTGTGTTTACAGGACCCGCTGGTTCAGGTAAGAGTAGTCTTGTAAAGGCTTATAGTGAATGGGCTCGTAAAACACTCTTCTTAAAAGTTGCTATTGTAAATCTTGATCCTGGCGCAGATGAGCTCTCATACAACCCTATTTTTGATATTAGGAGGCTATTTACCCTTAGAGATATTATGTTAAAGTATAATCTTGGGCCTAATGGGGCTTTTATAAAAGCCTCTGAGCTCATAGCTGAGAAAATAACTGAGATCTTCTCAGAAGAGCCATTTACCGACATTAATAAGTGGGATCTAGTGCTCATAGACACACCTGGTCAAATGGAAGCCTTCCTCTTTAGACCTGCTAGTAGAGTTTTTCTCGAAGAGCTTGCCAAGATATCACATGCTATATTAGTGTACGTTATTGATGCCTCTGCTATTCAAAAAGTCTCTGATGGCGTTTTTCTCTGGTTCCTCTTTGTACTATTACAAGTTAAGACAGGGCTATTAGCCGTTCCAGTAATTAATAAGAGAGATATCGCCAGTAATCCTAAGATAGTTAAACTACTAGTCGAAGACCCTTCAAAACTCATTGAAGAAGCCCGCGAAGAAGGCTTATCAAGCGAAATAATATCAGATCTTATAGCTATAGCTGAAAAGACAAAGGGGCCATTTAGAGCAGTGTTAGTATCTGCTTTTGAATTAGGTGACATGGAGAGACTTCATCAACTTATACACGAGGCTTTTTGTGTATGTGGTGATTTAACATAGTATATTAATGTACTTAAAATGTACTTAAATAGCTATAATTATATTGCATATTTTGAATCGTATTACAAACTAGGAAATAAAACTTAAAGTTTAGAGAGGAGTAAGGTGAGTGCGCTGTCAACTATTTATAAGCCGAGAATTCGGATTAGAAGATATTATTTAATATTGTTCTCTCTACCTAAGTGGCAGTATCTAGTATTAGCGCTTCTATTACTATCTCTCATAGTATTATTAACTACTGGCTTATCATCTTATCCTCTACTACTTAATGCCCTACTGGTATTCTTATACACAAGACTCTACGCTCTTTATTACAAGGAGACAGTATTCTATAAGATTAAGAGGTCTCTCGGCCTGGCACTCGCTACTTTAGTTTACTCCTCGATACTATTAATTATTGTTAGAAATATTCCACTAATAATCACTTCTACCGCTACTCTTACAATAGTAGTTATACTGGGCTTAGATGGAATAAGTCTCTCAAGGTATTTGATAGCTATTTTACCTCAAACTACTACGTTGATTATAATGAGATTCTTTGATCACATAACTAAACACGCTCTTCTCACGTGGCTTTTAATACTAGTAGTATTAGTACTAGTCGACGTAATCATATATCTCTACATGTCTAAACATAAACTCGGTAGAGTACCAGCTCCGAATTTAGGCACACTTTTCCTCAGGAACTGGCTTGATAAGAAAATGGAGATCGAAGAGGTATTTGAAAAACTCGGTGAAGAAGTTACTATAAACCCTAGGATTATAGAGTTTGGAGATGTCCTCGTAGTATATACAGATGTTCACTACGGGCCTTTTTCAAATATTGGTAGTAGTAGATTGCCAGCAATTCTCTCAGAGAACTTTAAAAGACTTGGCAAAAAAGTCTTAGCTTTACATGGATTGGGTTCACACGACAGGAATATTGTCTCAGCAACATATGTAGCTAAATATAGAGAGAAGCTTTTAAGCGAGTATTTGAGTGGTGATAAGAGAGAGTTACTTTATCATGGAGGATTCTGCTCAGAGTACTATGAGTGGAGAATTTGTGGTATTGTATTCGATAAAGTCTCACTTATTTTTATATCGCGTCCATATGCTGGTATTGATGATCTACCCTACAGTATTCAAGTTGAATATGAATTTAAAGCTAAGAAACTTGGATTAGGAGAGCTAATATTAGTAGATTCTCATAACTGGGAGCTTCAAAAACAACTAGACTTAAATGGACTAAGAGTAGCTCTTGATAATGCTCTTAAACATGTTTATGAGATTAAGCAGAAAACACCTATACTCCCACTACATAGACATATATGTTTTAAAGCAAGGGCACCGGGTCTAATCGATGATGATGTTTGTTTACTGTGTATTGAGGGGGCTAGTAGAGAGAGATTTTGTCTAATTTACATGCGCGGTAACAATATGAAGCCTTACGTGAGAGATCTTTTACTTAAACAAGCTGAACCCCTGAACACCGATCTAATAGAGGTCCTCACAAACGACGAGCATAGTGAGACTGGAATTAGGGCTTCAATAATATATATCCCAGTACATGAGAGTACAGAGTTACTAAGAGCTCTTCGTGAAAAGTCAGAGGAGCTCATAAAGACTACTCCTGGGACTAGTGTGTGGTTCTATACATTGCGTGATCGTGTAAAATTAATGGGTGAAACTGCTTTATACTTAGAACGGCTTCTAGAAATCTCTATTAAAGAGACTGCTATTCTTCTCTTAACATACGTGTTTCTCACACCAATAGCTCTACAGATAATACTGTTCTCACTTGGATTCACATAAGTTATTAAAGGGTTTATCTATTAAAGGAAGAATTTAAAAATAAACCACTGATTACTATTATAGGTGAATTGTTTGTCTACTGAGAGTGCCTTTAAGTGGAGTTACAGAATCGAGAATATTGTTGCGACGGTTATATTAGAGCATGAGCTTGACGTTGATCACATCGAAACAACTCTTCCGGAATTTGTCTATAAACCAGAACAATTTCCAGGTATTGTATTTCACATAGATAAGCCGAGGGCAACAGCACTGATCTTTAAATCTGGTAAAATGGTTGTCACCGGCACCAAGAGCGTGGCGCAACTAGTTGAAGCTGTTAAGAAAATACTGAAAATTCTAAGTAGGCATGGTATTGAAATACGGGGAAGGCCGCGAGTACAAGTACAAAATATTGTTGCCGGAGGAGATCTACACGCGTATGTAAACCTTGAAAAGGCAGCCTATTATTTAGAAGACAGCATGTATGAGCCTGAACAATTTCCGGGATTAATATTCAGAATGAGAGATCCCAGAGTAGTATTATTAGTTTTCAGTAGTGGTAAAATGGTTATTACAGGTGCTAAGGAAGAAAGAGAAGTTGAGAGAGCTGTTAAACAGATAGCTGAGAAACTATGGAGCACAGGTTGCATAGTAGGTCCTCGAGAAGAGGAGTTAGAGTAACTCTGTGTTTTTAGCACGAAAACATATATTACTCTCTTACCCGATATTCTTTATGAGTGATGAGGCGGGCAGCCTCTTAGACCATGAAGAGGAATGAAGAGTATAATGCTCACTCTGAGAAACCACTTGTTCCAGGCGTCATTATAATCATTGATCTAGACAAGTTTGGAGAATTTGTCGAGAAACATGGACTAGATCCATACAAGCCTAACACTATTACAGGCGAGCTTACAAGACTTGTTGTAGCGTTTGCTCAGAAATTCAGAGGTGTAGTTATATATGGCTTAGACTATGAGAGAGGTACTGAAGAAGCTGTAATTGAAATTCCATATGGCGTAGAATATTTAGACCTTGTGGTTTCCGAGTTAGAGTACATAGCTAATAGAATAAGAGAGCTCGGGGCTACATTAACAGCTATCGTAATCGTCGACTATGTTAGTGGAAGACCTGCAAAGAACCGTAGAGAGGCCTATGAGGGCACTCCCGGTAGGAGAAGGGCTTTAAGAGCTCTCAAGAAGGCTAAGAAAAAAGGTGGTAATAGAGTAGTTGTATTAGCGTAGTCGGAGTTGTCTAGTGTAAAGTGCTTCAAGAGATCTTATTCTCTTAGGTATTGGTGGATGTGTGGAGAAGAATTCTGAGATATCTTCAGTTTTAGCTCTCTTAAGCTCTTCTACAACTTTATCAATATCTACACTTCTAGGATCCACTAGTGGAGTGTAACTATAGAATGGGCTAGCATAAGCCTCAGTAAAGGCATATATAAATAGTGCTTTAAGCTTACTACCGGATATTTCCTCCCTAGCTCTAGGTGCCCCTCTATAATATACATGCAGTCTTGCAAGAGCTCTCTGCATTGCACGCGGACTAGTAGCATAAGCTCCTGCAGAGTCTGCATAATACTCTCTCAGTCTACTAAATGCTAATACAAGTATTTGTACTATAAAGCTAATAATAATAGCAACTATACCGGCTAGAACTAACACTAATCCTCCTCCACCGCCTTCTCTCTTACGAGAATACAGTGTTCTTGTGTATCCTGATATAATTCCAATTCTCACTAAAGTTACTCCGAGGAAGTATAATATGCTTGGAATTAAACCCATGAATAACATTATAGCGTTATCTCTATGTTTATGATGGCCCAGCTCGTGTCCAATAACAGCTCTAAGCTCTTCAGGTGTAGTTATTGCCATTAAACTACGCGAAACAGCTATGTATTTCCCAGCCATAAAGTTACCATATGCAAAAGCATTAGGTGGTCCTTCAACAATAACTGCTCTAGGAGGCTTTGAAAAACCAAGTGTTCTTGCAACATCATCTACGACACGCTGTAATTGAGGATCTCTCTTAGCACCGTACATCATATTTATCAATAATGGAGAAAGAATATAAGTTATCATGTTAAGCACTAATACGAGTACTAGAATTGAAATAATAAAGCCTGCTGTAATCTCTACTCCAACAATATCCAGTAAAATATAAGTAATTATGCCTATGCCGGCTATTCCTGCTAAGATCACTATTAAGCCAAGTATAACCATAGAGGCCTGTAGTGAGAACCTCCCAGCTACACGCTTAGCTACTCGCGGTGCAATATATCCTGCCCCTATAAGCATAACTGTAAATCCAAGAATGTAAGCCACTATTAGCGTTAATAGTAATGATGGTGTGTAAAACAGCCACATTTAACTTCACCTAATATTTGAAATACTTTTCTCGCTTAAAAAGACTCTTAAGACATACCTGCTTTTCTACTTCTTGATAACAGCTTAGTTAGAAGTAGAATTAATATAATAATGGCTAAGATCACTATTATTAGATCGACGTATATTTTAGCCTTATCAAGCAGAGAGGTTGTAGTAGGCGTCTCATATGTCGTGGTGTTTGATATACATGGGCTTGTTCCTGGTGTACTGCTAATTAGAGTTGTTGATGTTAAAGTATTTTGTTGCGTATTTCTCGAGGTTCCTCCTAACGCACCTACTTGTGTGAGTACTTGTACTACTGCAATAGCGAAGAGAAGAGCCTTACCATACATATCTTCATCTCTTAATTCACGCGCACTATTAGCTAAGTCTATATATAAGTTGTAAAGGGGCGTTTCTGAGACCTCTGTATATATAGCTATCATTTTCTCTAATTTGTCAGATATGCTAGAAGTATCACCAATAGCTGAGTGTAATAGTAGTGATGTGTAACTTAGTATAAGCAATGATATTCCTAAAAGACCTATGTCATTGTTCTCACTCATATACGCGGCTACATTGACACGATCGTTAAGTATATCAGCGATATCGCCGGTAGGGGTTATACCAGCACTATTAAGAGTTCTCATTACATATACATATGAGGCAAGTGCACTAGAATATACTTGGATTAGTTTATTTACTTCACAACTCAACTTTACATTACTGGAAGAACCCATATTTTCATATATTGAGTGCTCTAAGAGGTTTCTATAACTACGAGCAATATTAATTAATGTGACATCTAAATTACTAGTATTTAACGCTGAGTTAGCTTGTGTGTAATAATACCACGCCATATACATGTATGCCCTTGCCAAAGACGACTCCAAAGAACACTTACTCGAAGCAGTTTTACTATACTCGTTAAGAGCATTATAGAGAGAGTTTATAGTGTTCTCTATACTCAAGATACCTGTAGCAATCGCTAACTGTAAATATAGTGATAGAGCAGATTCATAGAGATCTATTAGTTTAAATAACGCGTATGTAGGATAATTCCTAGAGATCTCGATTAAGCCTGCAAGCGTATTATTCAAGTTCTCTATTACTTGTAGGTAATAATATTTATAGGCACTAGGTAAAGTATTAGTAATACTAGTGGTTTTTTTAATATAGTCGATTATATCGCTCATTATTCTAGTTAACTCGTTGTTTAAAATATTGGTTAATTCTATACTTATTTTAATGCTTATTCCAGTTGCGTTTTTTCCAAGATCAACTCCTGTAAAGTAATAAAACGCCTCTAGAACATTGCCGACTTCTATGACGCTGACATTTATTTTTTTACCATATTCTACTAGGTCTATTGTTTTATAAGTAACTCTCCTAATAGTTAACCAGCCTCTAGTGATCTCTTCGTAAACCGGATATTTATATATTCTCTGTCCAAGTGGTATTAAGAAGACCTTAAACCCGCTGGATGCTGCTGCCTCAAGTTTCTCTTTTAAGCCTCCTACAGGGCCTATGGTTCCATCGGGATTAATCATACCCGTCATTGTTGTGTTATTGTTTATTGATAGACCTAGTAGTAGGGAAGTAAAGCCTACAGTAAATAATGCACCTGCACTGGGTCCACCGATAATTGGAGTAGTAGATTCTACTAAAACATAGTAGTCGTAGTTAGAAAATTCTACTTGTGCTAGTAGTGACGCTATAAAAGCTGCTATTCGTGCAGCACCTTGTGTTTCAATTTCTGTGTATGGTAAAGCTGAAAAGAAAACTCTACCATTACCAGGGTAAGCTATGCCTAGAGTTATCTTTGATAATATACCAGCGCCGCTACTCGAGACTGCTGGAGCATATACTGTCAGTGTTTTAACGACACTGTACTCTAAAATACTGTAAACTGGCGTAAGAATTATAAATACTCCTATTAGAAATAAAAGCACTAGCCACTTCAAGTTCTCACCTCTTTACATAAGAGGGGTTACAATTAGCTACTAATAAAGATTGCTCTCTACAAGTGAAGTTATTAGAACTAAGAGAGGGTAATTTTAAATACAGACTTTTATTAAAATTCTAGTGTGTGATGAAGCCGACATATTCTGATCTCTTGATGAGGGGTCGATTTTCTGACGTGCCTTAGATCATGCAGAGTGCGTGTGCTACTTCATAGTTTCTAAATTCTATTACAGCGTATTCGCGGTCTTTAACTTTGAACCAGTCGATTCTCACAAGATCTGTAGAGACCTGTGATTCAAAGTGTGTGATTCCGCTAGCTGACACTTCACTGAGCTCTATCCATGTAATTATAGACATTAAGTATAAATTGTTAGTTTTCTTGATCAGTGGAGATAAGTAATCTTCTGGGTTAGGTGTTATAGTTATGCCTGGGTGATAGGGGCCTGTAGCAGGCATAACTACTAGGTATTTGTCCTCGTTAAGGGGGATTTTAAGAAAACATGGAAATTTATAGGCTTCAAAACACTTTAAGGCAGGGTGTTCATGGCCTATCACCACAATATCGTATTCATCTAAACTCAAATCTTCATGACCATGAACAAATAGTACCTTCTTATTACTAACCACCGTTGCTAAACCACTTATAAATTCCACGTTGAGTTTTCTCAGAACAGACTTTATGAAGTTGTCGTGATTTCCACGTATCACTATAATATCTTCAACTCCATTACTTCTAAGAAATTTAATGAGATCAGTGATTTCTTCTCGCTCTTGTCTCAGTAATCTATCAAAGGCGTGTTTTAAATCACCATTAATTATTACTCTAGAGACTTTGAGCTCTCCGAGCACGAGACTTAGTGTATTTAGTGTTTTTCGTAGTTGAATACGTGGGAGAAAAATAGCTGTATATCCGCTAACTCCACGTAGACTATAGCTTAACCCCCTTGAAGCCGCCTCTTCAAAACCTAAGTGTAGATCTGAAAGTATTAGTGTCTTAGAATTACCTATATAGAGGAATGGCGTGCCAGAGACAATATAGAGGTCAATGTGGGGGATTATTTGTCTAAGCATAAGTGATCTTCCAGTTAGACCAGGGATTAAGCGGGCCCGCCGGGATTTGAACCCGGGACCTACGGGTTAAGAGCCCGCCGCTCTACCAGGCTGAGCTACGGGCCCAGTCACTTCATTTATAATAGGAGGTTACCTTATATATTTTGACTGCTTTAGTTTTTAACACACTTTAGACTACTATATACTCTTGGTGTGGGGTAAACCTAGTGAGTGTGCTGAAAAAACCTAAAAAGATCACGGATTTTGCAAGGAGGAATATTACAAGTGAAGAGAAAAAGCTAAGTACAGGGGCTTCAAAACCGGTAGAAGAAAGTAGCGATGTAGAGATCGAAGAAATCCTCAGATCAAGGATGCATAAGGCTAAAGAGATAGCCGGTGAAAGCATTATTACAGATAAAAAGCAGGAAAACCAAGATATCCAGGTCTCACAATTATTTAACAGCGATTTAGCTGAGAAACTTACACTAATAGCTCGCGAAGCCGCTCTAAAAATGCAAGTTGAGTTTATAGAGTGTGACAAACAGGGTAATTGTAGTGATGGTAAGAGAGTTAGCGAGGTTTTTGAGGATTCTCGTGGAGTTAAATGGCAAAGGGCTTTTTTACCTACGAGTAGGTCGCCAATATTTCTGAACTTCATAGCGGAAGACTCCAAGATAATTGGACGAGTAGGTAGAGCACTTATAATTGAAACATCACGAGGAGCGAGAGCAATTATTCCAGAAGACTATATTTGCGAATTGACTAGTAGATATGGTATTATATTGAATATAGATAAATGTAACACTTATAAGACTTCACCGTGGAGTGATAGAGGAGGAAGAATTAAAAAAGAGATTAGTTAAAGAGTTAAAATAAGTTAAGTCACTGTATAGAGTATCCTCTGGGGGCCTTCAATATCCATTAGCCTAGCAATTCTTCTCCTTCTCCTCTTTCTCACAATTCCCGAAGGTTTCCACTCCATGTCGGGTGTTCCTAGACTACCATCGGGAAATTCAATTATTTTCTTAAGTGCTAGCAAATGGCTTACAGCTTTTCTCACACGATCTTCTCCAACAATACCACTAAATTCTTTAACTAGTTCTTGGAATAGTACAGGTCTGCCTTTCTTTTTAATAGCCTCGTATACCAAGTCCGGTAGCTCATAGTCTCTTGGCGAGATTTCTACAATTATATCTTTATCTTCAAATACAACTCTCCTAGGCATTGTAAGCACCTCTTTTCCCCAATTTATTTTTAGTGGGATTTCTTACTTATAAAGTTTTACAATATTTATACCCACCTCTATATATACAAGTATATATATGGATATTCGTGGAGAACACTACTGTACCTCGAAGTTATTTTAATATCTTTAATCTAATATTTTCTTATCCCTTATAGTTTAATGGTGAAAGTTAGTTGTGGCAACATCCCTTACTGAGACCTCGTGGAAGTAGGGTTTTGCTCTTAGGAAACGAAGCTATTGCTAGGGGGGCTCTTGAAGCTGGTATTTGTTTTGCAACTGCCTATCCTGGAACACCTTCTACGGAGATTGTGGAAGTTCTCTCAGAAGTAGCTAGAGAGTGCGACATATATGTTGAGTGGAGTGTTAATGAAAAAGTAGCTTTTGAATCAGCTTATGGTGCAGCTATCGCTGGTGTGCGGAGTATTACAGCTATGAAGCATGTTGGTTTAAATGTAGCCTCTGACATACTCATGAGTTCTGCCTATGCTGGTGTCAGCGAGAGTTTTGTCGTGGTAACAGCTGACGATCCTAGCGCTCATAGTAGTCAAAACGAGCAGGATAATAGGTGGTATGGTTTACTAGCGCACTTACCAGTTCTTGAACCATCAAATGCGAGAGAAGCCTATAAATTCATAAAAGAAGCTTTTAAGCTGAGCTCGAAGCATAAAATACCTGTGATCTTTAGATCTACTACGAGAATAAGCCACACGCGGATGCCTATAGAACTTGAAGAGGATATTCCTATAGAAAAGAAGTGTAAAGGTGAATTTACTGTAGATTACGAGAGATGGGTACTTATACCAGCACATACTAGGAGGAGAAAACTAGAACTCTTAAAGATCTGGGAGGCCCTGCGCGGAGAAGACCACTATGTTACCATTTACAATCAGGGATTAGAGAAAACTATCATTGCTAGTGGTTTAGCATACACGTATGTAAGAGAAGTCTTAAACTTACTTAATTTAACTAATAGGGTTACACTTGTAAAAGTTAATATGCCTGTTCCATTGCCGCGTAAGCCGATATTAAAAACACTAGAATACGCTAGAGAAATCCTCGTAGTGGAAGAGTTAGATCCCATTGTGGAAATGCAGTTAAAAGACCTCGCTGCCACATGTGGCTTTAAAGTTAATATTAGAGGTAAAGATCTTGTACCTGAAAGTTATGAACTCACCGTTGAAGCAGTATATAGAGCCGTAGCGAAGTTTATGAATGTGGAGGATAAGCTTCCATGGGAAAACGTAGAGCCTATTAAATTAAATCCGCCAATACCACCAAGACCTCCTATACTTTGTGCAGGTTGTCCTCACAGGAGTACATATTACGCTGTGAAAGTTGCCGCTAATAGGGCTAGATTACGTAATGTTGTGTATACAGGTGATATAGGATGTTACTCTCTGGGTTATCAAAAACCGTTTGAAACTCAAATGACGTGTTTTGAAATGGGTGGTAGTATTGGTGTAGCACATGGATTAGCTAAGGTTATTGAAAACCCCGTTGTAGCTGTTATTGGTGATTCAACATTTTACCATGCAGGTATTCCACCAGCACTTAATACTGTGTATAATAAGAGTAATGTATTAATTCTAGTACTTGATAACATGACTACTGCTATGACCGGTCATCAACCACATCCAGGTACAGGAGTAACAGCTACGGGTGAAGCTACTATAAGAGTAGCTCCTGAAAGTGTACTAAGTTCTCTCGGATTTAAAGTCTACATTATAAATCCACTACATGTTAAAGAGGCTATTGAGGAGCTTACAAAGGCTTTTGAAGAGTTTAAACATGGTGTTAATGTGGCTGTAGTTTCACGTATGAGATGTGCACTAGAGGTTTTAAGAAATGCTAGAAGACGTGGAGTGATCTTACCAATATATACTATTGTAGAAGATAAATGTACTGGTTGTATGGCGTGTGTTAAGTTAACAGCTTGTCCCGCTATAGTAGTCGAACCTGGATCTAGAAAGCCTCGTATTGAGAGTTCTCTGTGTGCCGGTTGTGGACTTTGTGCTGCGATATGTCCTTACCGTGCAATTGTGGTTGCAAATAAGCCTAGTGAAAACTGGGAAGCGCTGTGGTGGGGTCCGTGAGAAGTTATAATATATTAATTGTGGGAGTAGGTGGCCAAGGACTACTTACACTTGGCTCTATTATAGGGGTGGCGTGTACTATTAGAGGCCTTGATGTAGCTGTTGCAGAAGTTCACGGAATGAGTCAACGTGGCGGTAGCGTGGTAGTTTACGTTAGAATAGGAGAGGAGCCTAGTCCAATTATGCCTGTGGGCAGTGCTGATCACATGTTAGCATTAGAGCTTATAGAGGCTGCTAGATATATACATTATGTTAAAAAAATGGGGCATGTTACTGTTAATGACTTTTTGTGGCCACCTCCACTATCTATATATCCAAGTAGAGATCAGTTGTTTGGCGAGATGAAGACTAGAGATATCAAGTTACACGTTGTTAACGCAAATGATATGAGTACTAAAATTACTGGTTCGCCAATATCCGCTAATATAGCTATATTAGGGTATGCATTAGGTGTAGATGAATCTCTGCGTGAATTGTTAGGATTAGATGTCATAGATAAGTCTCTTGAAGAGCATTTCAGAGGTCATGTATTAGAATTAAATAAATCTCTACTTAGAATGGCTTTTAAAGAGGGTTTAAAGCGTGGAGAGTAATATTCTCGTAAATAAGCTTGAGGAAATACTAAATCTCATAGATAAAATTGAAGGTACCATTAGTAGGCTAAAGCCCGGGGATCAGGTCTCATCAGGACTAATTTACCAGTTGTATGAGACAATTATACTTCTCAGGGAGAAAGTAGTTGAGGTTAGAATTAAAGTTACTTATTGTAGAGATTTTTCTCAATGATTACATAGTTATTTAAGAGATTTAAACTAGGTTACGCAAAAGACGTGTAAAGGGAAACTACATGATTAAGGAATCACATATATCAAAAGTAATTATCAGATATGCTCTCAAAGACCTTGACGAGCTCAGTGAAGTTGACGTAGTAATAGTAGGTGCAGGACCCTCTGGTTTAACGGCATCATATTATCTCGCGAAAGAAGGGTTTAAAGTACTAGTTTTTGAGAGAAGATTCAGCTTTGGTGGTGGGACTGGTCCTGGAGGCAATTTGTTACCTAGGATAGTGTTTCAGGAGGAAGCTAGACCGATATTAGATGATTTTGGGATTAAATATGTTAAAACAGAATATGGCCTCTACGTAGCTGACCCAGCCGAGGCTGTAGCTAAACTTTCTAGTAGAGCTATAGATGCAGGTGTGAGGATTCTCCTAGGTGCACATGTTGAGGACCTAGTTTACAGAACAAACCCCTTAAGAATAACTGGGGTTATGTGGGTGTGGACACCTATACATGAGGGGGGTTTTCACGTAGACCCACTATACACAGAATCCCGTGCTGTTGTCGATGCTACAGGACATGGTGCAGAAATAGTTAATATTGCGGCAAGGAAAATACCTGAGCTTAAGATCGAGGTTAAAGGTGAAAAGTCCGGTTATGCTGAGCTGGCAGAAAAACTAGTAGTAGAATATACTGGTAAAGTAATACCTGGTCTATATGTTACTGGTATGGCTGTTGGTAATGTTTATGGATTACCAAGAATGGGGCCTATATTTGGAGGAATGCTACTTAGTGGTAGAAAAGTAGCTGAGATCATTACGAGGGATCTCAAACAATCTTACTAAACCACAGTGAAGGTTTTTAATAAAAATTCTCATTTTTCTTAAAATTGAGTAAAGGTAGGAGTGTAATGAAAGAGTTAGAAGTATTTATTGTATTTCTTGCTTTTTCATGGCTACTTATAAATCTACTGTATAAAGTATACTTACGCCGTTATAAGTCTATTTCTATTAAGTATGGTGTTCTCTTTATGTGGAGAAGATCTAGTAGTGTAAAACCCGGTAAAATAATTAGTAAAATTTATCCTTTATGGATAGCTCTTTACATTATAGCACTAGGACTCACTATATATACCGTCATCTTAGCTATATACGTGAAATTTGTCTATAAGACGCCTGCTGCTGTTATTTTAATACCTGGAATTAGTGTTACAGGAATAGACCTATTATTTATGCTCACAGCAATCTTCATTAGTGTACTTGCCCACGAATATATGCACGCTAAAGTAGCTACATCTAGAAATATTAAAATGAAAGGCTTTGGCATATTAGTAGCTTTACTAATCCCTTTAGCATTTATAGAGCTTGACGAGGAATCTTTTGAGAGTACTAGTAAGTTTAATAAAATCGTAGTTCTAGCTGCTGGTGTCGCAGCAAATATGTTTTTATATTTAATCGCTATGTTAGTAATTTACAATTTAACGCAGAACGTTGGTTTACTTGTCATAAGCGTTTCTCGTGGAAGTCTCGCTGAGGAATATGGTATTAGACCATATGATATAATCCTGGCTGTTAATGGTACTGAGTTAAAGTCTATTAGTATTTTAAGAGATTTCATGTCAATTCATGAGAACACGGTACTTAAATTTACAGTGTGGAGATTTGGCAGTGGTTACAAGGAGATCGCGGTGTTTAAGCCTGCTAACATAACTATACTCGGTATTTCAGCCACAATTGCACCTAGACTCGAAGCAGCAAGTATATTAACACCATTAATAACATTACACTTAATAACATTCATAACATGGCTTTATATTGTAAACTTTAGCTTAGCACTAATAAACTCAATGCCACTATATATAACCGATGGTGGAAAAATAGCAAACATTGTTCTCGGCGAGAAAGGAGGTAAAATAGCAAATATATTGGGAATAACACTACTAGCACTACTACTAGCATCTAGTAGAATATCATAATGTATAAATAAAGCCTCTTCCAGCTGAACACGTCTACTATTAATTTTCACTACAAGTTCAAGTATAACCCTATTGGTTTTATACAATGATAACACGTAACCATGTTACGATTCCATAGAATTTTCTATGAGTAAATTAAATACTAAGTTCTTAGAATACGTACCCGACTAATATATAATTAGTACACACATTAATAAAACCTCCGAAAACGTATTATTCCTATTCTATAGTCATCTTATGTGCTCTTTACCTCAAGGCTCATAATGATCTTTATAATCTCAATTTTCCACAACCTCTATAGTTATGTGCTTTTAAACATATGTTATGTTATGAATTAAATTTAAGTAATTATTCTAAATGTTTTGTACGATTACATCAGCATTTACTTAGAGTTTTTTCAGCATATTTGAGAGCTCTATCTATCAATTCCGAGTAGTTACCTAGGTAGTTTCTGGGGTTTAAAATTTCTATTATCTCCTCTGGGCTTAATAGTCTAGATACTACTTCATTTCTTAACAGGGCTTCTGCAAAGCTTTCACCTGGTTTTAGACTTCTCACAATTTCCATGAGGAGTTTATGTGCCTCATGTCTAGCCAGCCCTTTCTGAACAAGTTTAATCATGATGGCTTCAGACATTATTGTCCCCCTGGTTAAATTTAGATTTCTCTCTATAGCCTCTATGTCTATGCGTAACACGCTGAGTAGTTTAAGCATATCTTCTAATATTTGATCCACCAGTAGAAAGGCGTGAGGTATTAGTATTCTCTCACTACTACTATTAGTAAGATCTCTCTCATGCATGAGAGGTATATTTTCAAGAGCAGTAATGACAAGTGATCTAGCTACCTTAGCTAATCCAGAAATTCTCTCAGCTATGATTGGGTTCCTCTTGTGAGGCATTGTACTACTACCTACTCTCAGCTCAGATTCGTACATTTCACCTATTTCCGTCCTAGATAGCTCTCTAATCTCCAAGGCAAATCTATCTAATTGCGATGCTAATATTGCTAGTGAGGATATGAGTTCAGCAAAGCCATCTCTAGGAGCTACTTGCGTTGATATCTCGTGAGGAGTAATATTGAGGATTTTTGAGACAGTTTCTTCAACTTGAAGCCCTTTACCCAGCCAGCCAGCCATAGTTCCCACAGCACCCGACATTTTTACTCTTACAACTCTATTAGTAAGCTCACATAGTCTTTCATAACTCCTACTCAGCTCATATACGTAGTTAGCGAATTTAAAACCCACAGTTATAGGTACTGCATGTTGACCATGAGTTCTACCAACCATTACTATATCTTTATACTCTCTAGACAGCTCAATAAGGCGTTGAATTACTTGAGTCAGCTTTCTTTTCACAATAGTGAGGGCCTCACTGATCACCAGGGTCCATGCTGTGTCAACTATATCATAACTTGTAGCACCTAAATGTGCATATCGACCACACTCACCACACTTCTCTCCTAGTATGTAAGTGAGGGCTGCTATATCGTGACCTAATTCCATCTCTTTAGTATATATTTCTTTAGCTGTAATATTTGAAGTACACTTCTCATAGATCTCAATGCAGTTTTCTGGGACTAATCCAGCTTTAATTAAACCTACAATAAGCACCTTCTCAACTAGCAAGTATTTTTTCACAAGGTTCTCAACACTGAATATTTCTCTCATCTCCCTAGAGCCATATCTCCATTCAAGAGGACAAATAGAGTTAAAATCTACCAATTATTTCACCTATTTATTATTTCTTTATCAATAAATTTTAGCATAATTTACAAGGTCTACAATTCTCTCTATCTTATGGTAGATAAAGAGTGTTCATGTTGCAGACGCTTTTAGTCTCAATTAATATTTAAATTCAATGTTTCTCTCAGCGAGGAGAAGGCTATAAAACTATTTGGAGAATCTTAGATGGATTTAAGTTCGAGAAATAATTATGGAAGAAATGTATTTACATAGACTCAGCATAAGTGTCTATATGTAAGACTTAGATGATCTTTTACCAGACTTTTACTCCTATGGGCACTTTCTCGTCTAATGTGATCAAGTAAACTTTGCCTGTTGTTTCATCTTCAGCAACTACTAACATAGCTTGACTTTCAATTCCTGCTATTTGTTTAGGTTTAAGATTTGTCACAAAGATCATTTTCTTGCCTTTTAAGTCCTCGGGTGCATATTGGTCTCCGATTCCCGCTACAACTACTCTCTCCTCGTCTCCAAAGTTGACAATTAATTTAATTAATTTCTTAGTCCTAGGAACTCTCACAGCATCTTTAACTAAGCCAACACGCATTTTAAACTTCCAAAACTCCTCTACATCATATAACTCCTGAGCTTTCTCTGTCATAAGCCTCACCAAGCTTTTACTTATTTCTGTAGGGATAATAAACCATAATCATACAATTATTTGCACTAAATACTCATAGTAGGTCTAAAACAGGTATTTAAAGGAGGTGTGCTGCGGCCGGGATTTGAGCCGGGATCTCCGGCGTGGTAGGCTTATCCATAGCGTGGATCGGTTCACGATCGGTTCTCTGAGCGTGAACTCTAATTTCACTCTGAAATCCCCTCTTATTCAACTAGCTTAATATTCACTTAAATGTGAACTATTGTCTCGGTGGGTTTAAATACCCTTCATATTAGTTCTAGGGTGGAGTCTATGGGTAAGAGCATTGTTGAATTCATATCTAAGGGTCTTATACCGCTTGGATCTAAGAAGATTACTAGGATGAGCACTAATCCGGATTACGAGAGATACCTAGTATACTTACCCACAGAATTAAACGACTTATGGAGAGAAATATATGAGAATAATAAACAAAGTAAAAGTGTATATTGAAATCCCACATTAACCCATTAAACCAGATATTATTGCAGTATAAAACGCCATAATAATAGCCCCAATAATGGCCCCACCAACATATCTTTTACCTCTCTCACTATCACCCATAGCAAAGTATATTGCACCAATAATAAAAGCAGCTGCAACAGCTATCCAATCAGCCCACATAACCCAAGACAAAATCCTCGAGACAGCTCCACCAACGCCAGGAGGTGGTGAAGGCGTAATAGTTATTGGAGGAGTAGTCTCAGCTACAACAAAACTCACACACTGCACTAACACCAAGAACACTAATAACAAACCCCTCTCATTAAACACCAAAATACTTCTCAATAAACCCCACCCATCAAGTATAAGAGACTTAAAAATACGCGACTTCTACACTATGCGGGTCTTCTAAGGATCTTCTCTACTAGGTAGAAATCTACACTCTTTTAAACCCAACAATATTTCTAGTGAGGAGAACTAAGAATGCAAGTTTTTAAGGGGTTTTTATATATAGGAAATATATGGATAATATATGAGAGGTGAATTCCGTGAACACGGCTCTAGTAGACTATGTAAAGAAGGCTTAGCGATTATCCATGGTCTTGTTCTCAAAATACTATATCCTAGTTTCCTATAGATCCTCACTGCTCCCTCGTTTACCTCCTCGACGCAGAGATATGCCATGGCGCCAGATGATACTACTC
>JAJHQS010000041.1 GCA_020833225.1 Desulfurococcaceae archaeon | reverse complement strand
CCACTCGCCAAGAAGTCTTGGCGAGTGGTGAACGCTTCACCACGTAGTTCCAGGTGTACCTAGTACACCTATTATTGTGAAAACTTCAATTATGGCTGCAAGTGCAAGCACTAGTAGACCTATAGAGATTAATTTTACATATTCACGCCACACTCCAAACTTCGAGGAGGCCACTAATAATATAGCATATGCTAGTAATTCGAGTATAGTGTGTGGATATGCTAATATTGTGAAAGATGAATATATAGATCTCTCCTCAATAGCACTTAAAACTCCAAGTACTAATCCCGCGTTAAAAACTCCACTAACAAGTCCTATGCCGCCAATATATGGCAGTGTAGAGGATATTGAGATGGCTAAGTTATTTATAAATATAAATGCTATAAGAAACCACACGTTGAGGAATCGTATGAGTTCACTAAGTTCTCTCACATTCTCATATAAGCCTCTGTAGAGTTCACAGCCTGAATACCCTGTAAATAAACCTCCCAGTAAGAGTAATATTAGGAGTGAATAGATTAAGACAATATTTTCTAGTAGTCTTCTCTCTGCTCTTCTAACTACGAGTGCACTTAATAATAACCCTAAACCTATTTGAGGTGTGAAATATAAGTTAACATAGGCCATTATAGTACTTAATGCTAAGAAAACCATAAATATTCCTATAATACCACTCGTAGTCATCCATGCACCTGGTTCAAGACTTGGTTGTGGTAGAGTTTTAGGTGGTTCTGGGTGTGTAGAGTGAATTGTATCTATATGAGTGTTAAATGTCTTAGCAAGCCTATAACCCATATAGGCCATGTAGACCCCCAGCGTAAGTACTACTAGTGCTATGTCAACAACGCCTGCTAGAGCGGTATATTCACGTGTTCTCTTCTTCTTAAAGAAGGCTTCTTCCTCGAGCACAGCGTGTACTCTAATAGTTTTTTCAGTGAAATAAAGTATTATGGGATATGCTACTCCACTAGTTAATAGTGTTAAAATTAAGCCTGTAATAGGTGATGGAAGAGTACTTCTATTTAACATGTCTTTTAAATAGTAGAGAGCACCTATATAATCCACGCCGCGAGTATAATAATATGTTACCATAGCACTATTATAAATGTGTTCACGTATATCTCTAAGCACTATGTACACAGCTATAATAGAGGCTATAATATAGGCTAAACCCACTACACTACCCCATAATAAGACCTGAGTTGAAATGATCTCTTCAAGTACGGGTACATATGTACTTGACCTCTCTCCATATGGTATTATAGTAATGCCTAAACGTAGTAGTGTAGAAAGGCCTATTAAGAGGAGTATTAGAGATATTGTTGCAAAGAATGCTGGTAAAACTAGTAGAGTCGTATTTATTTTCTTAAATCTTATATTTTTAACTACAACTTCTAGTTCACTAGAGCTTTGAATACCCCCTTGTCTACTCTCCAATAAGTACACCTCAAATTTTTAATTTACTAAGCAATATTAGTATTTATCTCATGGTGTTTAACATGACTAAGTCTCTTATTATACATGGAGGAGCAGGTGCTTGGAGAATTAGTGCTCTAGTTGAGAGAGCTATTGAAGCTATTAGAAAATGTACTGAACAAGCTTGGAGAGTCCTTAGTGAGCATAATAATTCGCTAGATGCTGTTATTGAGGCTGTAGTATGTATGGAGAACTCCGGTTATTTTAACGCCGGTTATGGCTCTACACTTAATCTTCTAGGTGAGAGAGAACTCGATGCTGGCTTAATGACTTCTACAGGACTTCTCGGAGCTGTAGCTGCTGTTAAATCTACACGTAATCCCATACTACTAGCTAGAATAATTGCTGAAAAAACCCCACA
Source organism: Desulfurococcaceae archaeon (assembly GCA_020833225.1). Lineage (GTDB taxonomy): Archaea > Thermoproteota > Thermoprotei_A > Sulfolobales > Desulfurococcaceae > UBA285. The sequence continues at coordinate 8,689 of JAJHQS010000041.1, read as the reverse complement.
CATACTAGTAGCTGGTGAAAACGCTGATAAACTAGCTCTACTCTATAATTTACCACCATTACCACCACCACCACAACACGTAGTTGAGAGGTATAGAGATGTCCTTAAAAAGCTCGTGAGAGAAGAGATCACAGACTCCTATTATAAGTCTCTTAGTAGCCTTATACGTGGAGGAGTCTTCTTTAAACTTATTAATGATATACTTAACGTCTATGATACTGTAGGTGCTGTAGCAGTAGATGATAATAGTGTGTTAGCTACAGCTACTAGTACAGGAGGAGTTCTACTTAAGCTTCCAGGTAGAGTTGGAGATACTCCAATTCCAGGTGCAGGCTTCTATGCTGATAAAAACATCGCGTGTAGTGCTACTGGAATAGGTGAATATATTATTAGAACTATGCCATGTCTAAGACTAAGTCTTGAGTATGAAAAACAAAATGATGCAGAGAAGGCGTTAAATAGTGTTGTAGACTATGTCAATAGAACTGCGGGTTCAAATACTATGGGATTTATAAGTGTCGATAAGACTGGTAAAATACTCTATGCTTATAATACAGAAGCTATGTTAATAAGCTATGTATATAGAGGTGAAGTAAAGGTTTTCTTAAAGCCAGAACCCAGAGTAAATGTAATTACCTTGTCTTAATTACTCCTAGAAGTGATCGCGTTGAGCTGTACACTCATAGTTGATGTTGATGGAACAATAATACCAATACTAATCGACTTCGAGGAGTTGAGAAGTAGAGTGAGAAGTGTCCTCGGTGTGAATGAATCTTTAAGACCTCTAGGAGAATCACTCCACAAATTACCTTTAAATGAATCTTTAAAGAAAGAGGCGTGGAGAATTATTGAAGAAGCCGAGTTAGACTCAGTTAACAGGCTAAATGTTAACGATGTTAAAGAGAACATCGAGATTATTAAATGGGCTATCTCAATAGGAGTTAAATTAATAATTGTAACTACTAGGAGTTATAGAACTACTAGACTCATACTTGAGAAGTTGAATTTAGCAAATTTAGCAATAGAAATCGTGACAAGAGATTTTACACCTATCAGAGTTGACCAGTTAAAGTATGTTAAAGAGAAATATGGAGATCGAGTAGTATTCATAGGGGATACTATATATGATGAGAATGCAGCTAGAGAAGTCGGCGTAGAATTTATGAGAGTTGAGAACTTTAAAGAACTGCCAAAGGCTATAAAGAGATCTATACATATGTGTCTAGAAGGAAGAAAAATATGGGTTTAAAGCATAGGGTTTGGTTCTTCAGTGTAGTAATCTTCACCTCCAGCAACAATGCGCTGTATACTAGCATATAAGTTGTCAAAGCCTTCACCCGTCACATTAGAGACTGGTATTGTCTCAAACATCGCTAATTTCTCTGAAATATATTCTATATCGCTCATATCCCAGAGTAGCCTTAATTCCCTCTCACTACTAATACTTGAAGCTAATAACTCGGGATCTTCGATCATCTCCAAGATCTTCTCTACCTCCTCTCCCGGTAAGAGGTCTATTTTTGTTAACACGTTTATTTGTGGATATTTTAGTCTAAAGTGCGTAGAGGCTGAGAGTAATAGTGCTGAGAAGAGGCTTGAAGGCCTCGCCGCATATGTAATATCAGCTAGGAAGAGCGATACAGCTTTAGCATCTCCAACAATAGCACTTAATACTAATGGTCCCGTGGGTCTAAAGGCGAAGATCTCCATTTGACCTGGTGTATCAATTATAATGTAATTAGCCCTATATGAAGATATTTCCTCTTTTAAGTCCTCTATATTACTCATTATCATATCTATTGATGCTATTAGTGCACCATTAGGTCCTAATCCAGTCTTCTTCATAATGTCTCTTGTATTAACATATTCTCTTATGTCAACATCAGGCTTATATGGTAAGCTTTCAACAGCTGGATCTAAGTTCACGGCTATAGCATCTAATTGATGACTCACTAAATATGTTTGGAGAACACTTGTAAGTGAAGTTTTACCACTACCAGCTGTGCCTAAGACTATAATGTAATATGGCATATTTACCACCAATACAGAGACTTATAGCTCACGCCGTGAAATTCTCCGCGGAAGTTGAGTCTATAACCACAATTAGGGCACATAAAGCCCTCTTTTAAACGCCACTTAGTTACAAAGAAACCCTTTCTCTCTACTACAAGGTCTCCACATCGTGGACAATATGTGTTTTCTAATCTATGGCCCCATACGTTTCCAATATAGACGTGTTTAAGACCATTTTTCAAGGCTATTTCAGCGAGTTTATCGAGAGTCTTAACTGGTGTTGGAGGTAAATCCCGTAGTAAGTAGTCTGGGTGAAATCTCAGTAGGTGAAATGGCGTCTCATCTCCGAGGTTTTCAACTACCCACTTAGCGAGTTTCTCAATATCTTCAGGTTTATCACCTACTTCTGGGACAACTAAATTAGTGATCTCAATCCACCAACCCTGTTTCTTCATTTCTATGAGGCTCTCAAATATTGGTGTAGGATCTGGTACTCCCATATACTTCTTATAGAACTCCGGGTTACCGCCACCTTTAAAGTCAACTGTTGCAGCATCTATAAGTGACCCTAATTCTCTTATAGCTTCAGGTGTCATATAGCCGTTTGTAACCATGGTGTTAAAGAAGCCCTCTCTCTTAGCTAATTTAGCTGTGTCGTAGAGAAACTCGTAGAATACTGTGGGTTCATTATACGTATAGCTAATACCATGACATCCACTACGCTTAGCTGCTTCTACTACTTCACCGGGCTCCCAGGGCTCACCATAAATTCTATCCCTCCTACTCTGACTCAAAACCCAGTTGTCACAGAATTTGCAGTAGAAGTTACAGCCTGCCGTTGAAATAGAAAATACTGAGGCCCCTGGGTGGAAGTGCATTAATGGCTTTTTCTCAATAGGATCGGCGTTAGCGGCTGTTAAAACACCATATACTACCGTGTAGAGTTCTCCATTATAATTATATCTAACACCACAAGCACCAAATGCACCAGATACAATAATACATCTCCTATGACATAGATCACAGCGAACTCTACCATCTCCTAGACTAATCCACAAACTAGCTAATTTAACACCAGGTCTCTCTAAGTCAAATACTTTGAGTTGAAACTTAGACACAATATCCCCTGTAAACACTATATATTTTCTTATACACCATTATATCTGTGGTGTTGAGTTGTGTTCACAGCCCTAGTGCTCAGTGAGTATAGTGCTGGGTTTGATGTAGCCAAGTTACTTGGATTAGAAATTGTAGCTATACATGAGAAAGAATTCCCAGATGAAGAGCTCTATGTGAGAATACTAGAACCAGATAGAGTTAAGTCAAGAAACATCATAGTCTTCTCTACACTATACCCTAAACAAGAGAGAGCTCTACTTAAAACTCTACTAGCTGTAGACGCAGCTAAGAGAGCTGGTGCACTAGAAGTAACAGCTGTAATACCATACTTAGCGTATGCTAGACAAGATAAATTATTCTTACCAGGCGAACCTGTATCTGCTAGTTTAATTATAGAGTTACTTAAGAATACTGGAGTAAATAGACTTGTAACTGTAGATGTTCATAGTTTACATGTACTTGAATCTCTCCCCGGTAAAGCATTAAATGTAATGGTATCAGATCTGCTTGTTGAACACGCCTTAAAATACCTCGTAGACCCCCTCATAATCGCACCAGATAAAGGTGCCTATGAAAGAGCCTGCTATGCTGCGAGAACACATGGATTAAAATGTGACTATCTCATTAAACAGAGAGATAGAATTACAGGTGAAGTATCATACACGCCGCGTGAAATTAGTGTTTCAAATAGAGATGTAGTCTTAGTTGACGACATTATAAGTACAGGTGGCACTGTAGCTGAGGCTACTAAAATACTAATAACTCAGGGTGCTAGGAGAGTTATAGTAGCTGCCACACATGGATTACTAGTAGGTGGAGCAATGAAGAAGCTTGAAGAAGCAGGTGTTTACAGGGTACTATTAGCTAATACTCTCAACATTAAACACGCACATCCACTAATAGAATACATAGATATATCTACTAGACTAGCCAGTGAACTCAAGAAGTTTCTGGGAATTTAATAGTGATAAGACTATATTTTACACTAAGAGGAGATAATGAACACTTAGCACGCGGCGAGCTTAAAGCACTACTTGAAACAATTAGAGTTAATGTTGGTGTAGAGTGTTATACAATGATCTGTATAACTAGCCCTATAAGCAATTTAACTATTGCCGAGGATATTATGAGTAGAGCTGGTTATCTAAAAGAATCAGGCATATTGTTAAACGTATTTAATGCTTACTCAGAGAGAGATGCTAGAGAAGCCGGTAACCTCTTAGAAGAGAAGAGAGCACACATCTCAATATTCAAATCTACTGTAAGTGAAAATGCTGTTAAAACTTTTCTTAAAGTCGCAGGGGTAGAGCACTCCACACGTGGAATTGGGGAATATAGATTAATATTTTCTGATGGGCTCGTATTTCTAGGAGTTAAAAAATTCACAGTAAACACTAGGTCTTTTGAAGAGAGAGCTCGTAGTAAGCCGTTTAAAAGGAGTATTGAACTATCACCAGAGATCGCGCGAGTACTCATAAATTTATCTAGAGCTAAGAGAGGGGGTTTATTACTAGATCCATTTGCAGGCACAGGGGTAATTCTCATTGAGGCGTGGTCTATGGGTATTAGAGCTATTGGTGTAGACATTGATAGCGTTATTGTTAGAGGTATGGAGAACAATATATTATTCTTTAACACTAATAGCCTAGTGGTATATGGTGATTCAAGAACTCTTCTATATAGGTGCATAGATCACGTGGCTACAGACCTACCATATGGTAGAGCTGCAAGTACTCATGGAGCTGATATTAGAGACCTCTATAAGGGCTTCGCGGAGAAGCTCTCCTCATATCTATCTAGATGTGGATATGCAGTCTTAATGACTCCTCACTGGCTTGAAGATTACGTTGATGAAATATTATATTCACATGGCTTCAGGGTAGTTGAAAGATACTACGACTATGTCCACAGCTCTCTTACAAGGGTGATTAATGTGGTGAAGTGGAGGTGAATGCTAGGATATTTTTCCTAGGTACGGGTGCAGCAATGCCCATTGTTAGATCTCTTCCATGTATAGCTCTCAAAGTAGACTCTGACATATATTTAATTGATCCGGGCGAGAGTTGTCAAGCTAGAATGTTTAAGTCTGGCCTTAGTCCATTGAAAGTAAAAGCAGTATTTATAACACATGGTCACGGTGACCATTACCTAGGGTTACCAGGTTTAATTCAATCTATGACCCTCTCTGATAGAAAAGACCCCCTCATATTAGCTGTGCCGAGGAGTTTTAGAGAAATACTTGCAGGTCTCTTTAAGACAGGTTTTGTAAAACCAGGATTTAAACTAGAACTACGAGATATCGTGTCAGACGTGTTTTACATAGATTCAAAAATATCTGTGAGAGGGTTCCCAGTAGATCATGGCATTGAAGCCTATGGATTCTCTATTACCATAGGCAAGAAGACCATATGTTATACCGGTGACACAGCACCATGTATATCTACAATTGAGAGTTGTAAAAATGTTGATATATTAATTCATGAAGCTACATTTACAAGTATTTATAGCGAAGAAGCACATGAGCAAAAACACTCAACAGCATTAGATGCTGCTGAAACAGCTTTAAAAGCTGGAGTTAAATTACTAGTACTATTTCACATTAGCGCGAGACATAGCGATGAAGAGGTATATATTGACGCATATAGAGTCTTTAAGAACACTATTGTAGCTACAGATAAACTAATACTAATGTTGTAGTGTGTTTTTAGCTTACATATAAAACTAGCTAGAAGATCTCGTTAAGTAATCTATGAGTTCTTCTAATTCTTCTTCACTAGTACACTCTATTTCTAGTTTTATAGGGCCTAGTGGCGACTCTTTCTCACTATCTATTAATGATAGTTTTTCAACATATGCAGCTTGCTTATGTAGGAGTAGTGTTATTCTAATACCATATTTGTATTTAATAAGATAACTCCTAAGAGCCGGCTCTGCTTGTTGTCTTCGCGCCATTTCTCTTAGAGGCTCAAGACACTCAATACTATTACATTCAGCTCTAATTAGCTTAAACCCCTCATAAAGCTCTTCAACTTTAATATTAGTAGGCTTTATGATTGAGAATACAGCTCTCTTAACTTTCTCCTCGCTCTCAGTTGGCCTCACTTCTACTTCAACAATAACTCTTACCACGAGTTTTCGCCTTCTCAATTAGGCTTCTAAATATCTCCCTAGCTTTAGCCTTAGCCTCGTCAACAGTATCCTCATTAATGATAATATAGTCTGCTAAAGCTATAACGCTACCTAGGCCAAAACTCAGTTCAACAATATCCCTCTTATAGAACTCCTCATAAGTGGATGGATCACCAGGCCTATTCCTCCTAAGGAGACGTTCAAACCTAGTCCTAGGTGATGCATGAACAGCTATTATCACGACTTCGCCATATCTCTTAAACACTTCAACTTCTCTTAAACTCCTCACACCATCAATAACTACAACTTGCTCACACGGCTTAATTCTCTCAATAGTTTTCAAGGCAACGATCTCTTCACCATACTCCTCGCGCAGAATCTTTGAAGTTTTAACCATTAATTCATGTGTTACTGTACCGTAACGCCTCATTGTCTCTTCTCTCACAACATCACCCATAACATAAACCGGTAAATTAAGACTTTTAGCCTCCTCTACTACTATGCTCTTACCAGACCCAGGCATACCAGTAATGAGGATAAAGAGCCTCATAGCCAAGAACTCGTCACCAATAAGTTATATTTGTAAAATAAATATGGCAAATAATAAAGCCCCTATCACCTGTAGTGAGGTTAGTATAAAAGCTACTTTTAACCATAAACTCCAAGTTATCTTTACTTTATGCTTCTCTGCAATACCCCAAGCCACAATATTTGCTGTTGAGCCAATAGGGGTGAAGTTACCTCCTAATACTCCACCATAAAGTAGTGCCCAGTAAAAGACCCTACTCGAGATTAATGTAGAAAGAGCCCTGGCTACAGGCGTAAATGCTACTATCACACTTAAATTGTCGAGTAACGAGCTAAGGCCAGTTGAGACCACTAATAGTAATATTACTGTTCTCGCAACATTTAATTCTGTTATCTGTGAAGTCAAATATGCGAGTTTATAGGCTATTCCAGTGTATTTTAAGGCGTCTCCAAGCATGAAAAGAGATATGAAAAATAATAGTGAAGGCCACTCTACTCCGCTTAAAATTGCTTTCTCCAATTCACCTGGATCATAGGTTAAAGGAGTAAATGCTATTATTACATATGGTATAAATGTTAGTAATGTATGAGGGTCTGTTTCAACACCCGTATATGTTGAAATCAAGCGGGCAATATAGTCTACTGATGCTATTAAGATCAGAAAGCAAAATAAGTATATTAGGCCGATACGGAGTTTTCGAGTAGTAATAACTAGCTCACTCCGCCTCCCTGTGGTAAAGATATCGACAGCTCTTGCCCTAATTTCTCTACTACACTTCTCTATATAATTCCTCATTAAAATCATAGTAACTACTATTAATAATAGGAGAAGTAGTATAGATAGCGGTAAAGCCTTAATGAGAAACTCCTCAACTGTAAGCCTAGCTGCAAATGCTAAGTATATGCCAATAGGATTGCCGACGGGGAGTGCTAGGCTACCGGTATTTGTTGCAAGGACAACTAATACTATTAGGGGAGCTATATCACTTACGCCGAGCTTTGTAAGTTCAAATACAAACATTGTAGCATAAACTACGCTAGTCGCTTCGTCAAGTACCATAGCTAAAAACCACGCTATAAACATTAAAATAGCTACAATCGCCCTGAAAGATCCTCTAGTAAGTCTAATTAACTCTATTACAATAAACTCAAATACGCGGAGGCTTTTAAGTATAAAAGCTAATGTCATACTACCAGCTAAGAATAATATAAGTCTCCAGTCAATACTCATAATAAGCTCGCTATAAGGTACAGTAGTAGTTATAGCTAACATCGCTATGGAGAAGAAAGCTGCATAATATCTATACTTAGGATCTAAGACTGTGAACGCTATTACAATAATAAAGAGTGTAAATGAAACTATTTGCTTATAGAGAACTATATTACTATTTAAATCAGCTTTAAAGCCTGTTTCATTTCTCCACGCAGATAAGATCTCATATCCTACCCCAGTTGAGGGTACTTTAATACCAGTAGCTATGAGAGTTGAGAGTATTATAGATATCGCTATAATCACTAAGACCTTTATCAACACTTTCACTACTAGTCACCTTGAATTATACTCAGCTAACTTAGCCTAATTTAGCATGTTAGTTTTAAGTTGTTTAATAAATATTTTTCAGTAAATGAGGGGTGTAATGTGAGTGAAGAAATTAGAACATTCATAGCTGTAGAGATCAAGAATACTGATGTTATGAGGAAACTTATTGAAATAAGAGATTATCTTCTCAAATCTAATGCTGAGTTAAAACCAGTTGAAGACGAAAATATACATTTGACTCTGAGATTTATTGGTGAGATCTCATCTAGCCTTGTTAAAGTTATCTGTGCTGAAATCTCGAAAATCCAGGTGGGAAGATTCCAAATTCATGTTAAAGGAGTAGGGGCTTTTCCATCAATT
>JAJHQS010000040.1 GCA_020833225.1 Desulfurococcaceae archaeon | reverse complement strand
TGATATTTGTTCTTGTTAATCCACTCGATCGCTTCATCTAGGCTTTTTGCTCTTAATAAGTTGGCTACAGGACCAAAGATCTCTTCACGAGCAATTTTCATATCTGGAGTTACATCTTCAAGTATAGTTGGCCCTATGTAGAAGCCATTTGGATACTCTGGATTTCTATAATCTCTTCCATCAAGGAGTATTCGAGCACCCTCACTTAATCCTAATTCAATCATTTTAATTACATTTTCTCTATACTTCTTACTCGCCATTGGACCCATTTCAGATCTCTCATCAAGCCCATAACCTATTCTAATTCTCTTAGCTAATTCTACGAACGCGTTTTTAAACTTATTATAGAATTCATCATCACCTACTACAACTATGTTTTGAATAGCAAGACATCTCTGTCCAGTATTACCGAATTTAGAGTCTCTTAATGTGTGAACTGTTCTCTCGAGGTCGGCGTCAGGCATTACTACAGCATAGTTTGAAGCACTACCACCAGCTAAAAACCTCTTTCCATGTTTAGCTGATATTTCATAGAGCCTTAGTGCAGCTGAACTAGTACCTACAAATGCTGTACCCTCAATTAATGGATGTGTTACTAGGTATTCGCCTAGCTCGTGGTCAGTATAGATCAAGTTGAGAACACCTGGAGGAAGTGCTTCAGCTAAGACTTCTAATGTCACCATTAATGGCACTGGTGTTGTACTACTAGCTTTAACAACTAAAGTATTGCCTAATGCTAATGCATATGGTATAAACCAAAATGGTATCATTATTGGGAAGTTAAATGGACCTATTATAGCGAAGACCCCCAGAGGCTCTCTAACTAAGATCTCATCAACGCCTGCAGCAATTTCTCTTTGAAATTCTCCCTTAGCAAGGGTATAAGTAATTGATATTGCTGCCTCCACGTTCTCTATAGTCCTCCTTAAATCTCCTCTAGACTCTCTAATTACTTTACCATGGTTTTGTGTATTTACACGAGCTAATGTTTCTTTATGTTCTTCTAATAGGTATTTTATTTTAAATATATATTGTAACCTATCAGGCACTGGTAACCTACTCCACGATTTAAATGCTTCATATGCTGCCTCAATAGCGGCATCAACCTCCTCCTTAGTAGCTAGAGGCATTTCAGCTATTACTTCACCTCTCCCAGGGTCATATATTGGTAAATACTTCTCAGTAGTAGACTCCACCCATTTGCCATTTATAAAGAGCTTCATTTTGCCATAATGTGTTTTAGGTGGTTGAAGTATTGACACTTTATTTCACCTCTATCTTACTACTTCTCTTAGAGATTCCTCTAAGATGTCTAAACCTCTATGAAGTACTTCTTCTTCAATAGTTAATGGTGGATGTAGTCTAATTACATTTAAAAATAAACCTGCCCTTAGAAGTAGTAAGCCTTTTTCTCTAGCTTTATCGATCACTTTTATAGTTTCTTCTGTTGCAGGTTCTTTTGTCTTACGATTCTTAACTAACTCAATTGCCTGCATTACACCTAATCCTCTAACATCTCCTATTATCTCATACTTCTCGCGCATTTCATTTAACCTCTTTCTTATTACTTGTCCAAGTCTCTCAGCTCTCTCTGGCAACTTATCTCTCAACATTATCTCTATTACTTTTAATGCTACAGCACAAGATACTGGGTTACCTCCATAAGTTCCTCCAAAACTCCCTGGGTAAGTTTTCTCCATAATATCTCTCTTACCAATAACAGCTGAGAGTGGTAATCCATTAGCTATAGCCTTAGCTGTAACCATAATATCTGGTTCAACATTGCAGTGTTCTATAGCCCATAATTTCCCTGTCCTACCCCAACCTGCTTGTACCTCGTCATCTATTAATAATATGTTATTCTCCTCGAGGAATTTCTTAAGCTCTTTAACATAATCTAATGGGGCAACTACAAATCCACCTTCACCTTGCACAATTTCTATAATAAATGCTGCAATTCTCTCAGGGGTTACTCTAGTATATGTAAACCACTTCTTTACATAGTCTAGGCAAGTTAAGCCACATTGAGGATATTCTTGTTTAAAGAGACACCTGTAACAGTAGGGGTATGGTATAAATTCTACTCCTGGTAATAGAGGGTCAAATCCTACTTTATAAGGCTTCCACTTACCCGTCGTTGCTAATGCATAGCCATAAGTACCTCTACCATGAAATGAGTTTTCATATGTTACTATATAATATCTCCCAGTAACTTGTCTAGCTATTTTTATAGCATTTTCAACAGCCTCAGAGCCACTATTCTGCAATAAGACCTGTTTCTCAGATGATCCAGGGGCTATTTTAGCTAATTTTTCTGCAAGTTCTACGTAGGGTGCATAGTTCATAACCATGATACAGACATGCCAAAGCTTCTTCAACTGAGTTATTGCCGCTTCAATTAACTCTGAATTAGCATGTCCTAGTGTAGTTACACCAATACCACTTGTGAAATCTATGTATTCCTTACCATTAATATCGTAAAGCAACGCATTTTTTCCTCTCTCAATAGTTATAGGATGATATAGAGCAACACCCTTCATAACATATTTATTGCGAGCTTCTATGTAGGGGTCTGTGCTCATAAACCACCCCAGGATAGAAGATTATTCTGGACAAAATTAAGCCTTATTTAATGTCATCTTGTAAAGCTTATAAAGAACTTTTAAAGATAGATTAGAAAGGGGTCAAGTGAAACAGGGAAAGCTTGATAAATTAGACCTGTTAATTCTAAAATATCTTCAAGAAAATCCTAAACCACGTATAAGAGATCTAGCTAAGAAGTTGCAGATACCTAAATCTACAATATACTACAGGGTAAGACAATTAGAGAAGAGAGGAGTAATTAGAAAATATGGAGTATTTCTAGATAGTGAGAAGTTAGGTTATGAATATAATGTTGTTATCCTAGTTAGAGGTAAATATGGGCCTAAATACCACGAAGAGATCGGTAAGTTTTTATCAAAAAGCCCATATGTACAAGCTGTTTACTATGTTTTAGGTGATATAGACTTTATAGTTGTTGGCAAATTCCCCTCAAAAGACAAATACATGGAGTTTCTAGAACAATTAATTAACTCATCAATAATCGAGAGAACATCAACAGCAGTTATCGCAAAGACTATTAAAGAAGAAACATACTTACACATAGAATTAGATTGAGAATTGGACTATGTGCAATGTGTCTAATAGAGGAAATTAATAAACGTATTAATTAATGCATTATATATGTTGAGGTGTAGTATTTTGAGCTGTGAGTGTATAGACGTTATTAGAGGAATCCCTTGGCTAGATACTGTAGACCAGGAACATATACCTATTGAAGTAGTAAATAAATGCAATTTTGACGTTAATGTACAAATCAACATATTTGCTAACGAAGACTCTCTTTACTCAGCAAAGACCAAAATACCTCACTTAGATAAGTATAAAATAGAGATTGTAACAGATAAGTATTATGAGTCTTTAAATGTAGATATAAGCTTAATAGAAAATAACAAAGAAATATGTAAAAAGTCTATTAAATTAACATTAAGATAACCTATTCGATAAAACGCTATAAGAGACTTTGCAAACAAATCCGCATTGAAAAATCCTAGTCTTTATGAACTCCTCTTCTATAGTATGATCGCTGATATCACACTTATTGCTAGGTTTAAGTATTGTATTTTTTCCAAAAATATATTCTTAAAGTTTATAGAGTTTTTATTTCTATTCCTAGTTATTAGTGAGAAAAATGTTAGAAGAAAAGTACTTTGCGGAGTTACGTGAGGCTATTATTGCTGGCGACGTGCAGAGAGCTAGAGAGTGTGCTGAGAAGATTGTGAAAGAGGGGTTAGATCCTCTTAAAGCAATTGAAGAAGCTATACAGCCAGCTGCTAAAATAGTTGGTGAAAAATTTGAGAAACTTGAAATATTTTTAGTAGACCTTATTATGTCAGCTGATGCTATGAAAGCTGCAGCTGAGGTTCTTACATCTGCTATAAAAGCTAAGAGGCCATTAAAACCCGTAGGTAAAGTTGTCATAGCCACTGTTCAAGGGGATATTCATGATATTGGAAAAAACATTGTAGCCGCCTTGTTAGTGGCAAATGGTTTTGAAGTTTATGATTTAGGTGTAGATGTACCTGCTCTTAAAATAATTGAGAAAGCTGAGGAGGTTGGAGCAGATGTTATTGCATTATCAGCCCTCATGACATCAACTATGCGGGGTCAGAAAGACGTAATAGACATGTTAAAAGCTATGAGTATTAGAGATAAATACATAGTTGTCGTGGGTGGTGGAGCTACAACTGCTGAATGGGCTAGAGAAATAGGGGCTGATGGGTGGGCTGAAACAGCTCCAGAGGGTGTTAGTTTAATTCGTAGACTTATAGAAGAGAAGAGGGGGGTAAAGCCTTGAAGATCACTATGACCGAGATCGTTGAACGTGCATTAACAGGTAAACCTTGTAGTGAAAGAGAATTTGATATAAGGCTATCTAAGAGAGCTCGTGAATTAGTAAAGGAATATGGAATCTCCTATGACCCAGCAAATCCTGTTCCAAGAGATTTTGGACTAGCAAATTCCGTCTTTAAAGCAGGTTTCCAATTATTCTGCGAACTCGGTGTTTATTGTACAAGCACTAATAGGATAATGAGTTTTAGTGAAGAGGAAGTTCGATATGCGCTAAAACATGCTCCAGCAGAAGTGTGGTTTGGAGAAGGTATTGATAGGAGAGCTTTAACTCCAAGAAAACCTGAAGATAAGAGGCCTCCTTGGTGTTTCTTAGGGGCGGCTGGAGCACCAGTATCTTCTGAACAAATACTCTCAATTCTAGTAGAAAGTTATGCTAAAATCCCTCAAGCAAACTCTATAACTACACCTGCATTAACAAGAGTGAGAGGTGTTAGAATAAGTCCAGGAACTCCTCTTGAAATCTTAGGTGCTATTGAAACTGTAAGAATAGCTAGAGAGGCTATGAGGAGGGCTGGGAGACCAGGTCTACCAATAATGAACCTTGTAGCTACTGCTACAACTGACTCTTCTCTCATTTCCGCGTTAAATAGTGAATTTGGAGCAAGATCTTCAGATGGAGTACTAGTAGGTATACTAGCAGAGTTAAAAACAAACTTTGCTCTCTTAAATAAGGCGTTTTATGCTAAAAGCCTTGGTTTTCGAATTGCAGGTGAACTTGGACCTGTCTATGGGGGTTATGCTGGAGGAGCTGGAGAGACAGCTATAGTTACTGTTGCAGAGCACTTAATGGGTCTAATGGTTTATCAAGCCGACTGGTATCTCGCCTTCCCAGTACATGCTATATATACTGCAAATAGTTCACGAGAACTTCTATGGGTTAGAAACATCTCAGCTCAAGCTATAAGCTTAAACACAAACCTACTCTCATTATACTTAAGCTACATAGCCGCTGGACCAATGACCGAAATGGCCCTCTACGAGATAGCCGCACAGATCTCTTCAATAGTTGTCTCAGGAGTATCTATAGAGGCAGTTGGTGTTGCAAAAGCACGTCACGAAGATAGATTGACTCCAATAGAACCAAAATTCGCTGCAGAAGTCGCTTATGCATCAACACGTCTAAGTCTACAAGACGTAAATGAACTAGTAAAACAAATACTTCCAAGATACGAAGATAAGTTAAAGAATCCTCCATTAGGGAAAAAGTTCCAAGAAATCTGCGACATCGAAACAGGCAGAGTTTCAAGAGAATACCTAGAACTCGTCACAAAGGTTAAAAAAGAACTCTCAGATCTAGGTTTACCCATAGAATAGATCATCGCAAAGAACACTTTTTAATACCTCCAACATCCTCTATAATCCTCCCCAGGTTTTCAAAAACACCAGTATAATAAAACCAGTTTTAATTTGTTATTGAACAATATAAAAACCCATTAAAGAGTCTACTCATCATTATAACTTTTTAACTATAAATTGACTTCATAAAATAGTTTGAAGAGTTCTCCGGTGGCAATGTAGTGTAATGTATATTTAAAGCTTATTTTATTTCCTTTCTCTTTTACGCTATTTAAGTTACTTGCTATAGGTAGGATGCTATTGTGATGTGAGTGTGGGTATTACATATGGTCCCTCGGGTATAGCAACTATTCTTTTGCACTCTACATATCTACATGCTAGCTCTAAAGCCTCTTCGAATGTTGAAGCCGGTATTAGGTTCATCTCTTCTAGTATACTATGTTTTATCCACTTTGTAACTACTATAACCCTATTCTTTAGAAGTACTTGTGCAAGGAGTTGTGCATCGTCTTGATCTCTTAATGGCTCATTTCTCTCTATATATCTTAATATTTCTTCGGGGTTTTTGCTCATTGACAATAATTTTCTGAAATGCTCATGTTCAACTCCATCTCTACACTCTGCTAGTAATATAATTACTCCTCCTCTCCTTGTAACTCTCGAAGCTGTTACTATGCCTTTATTTGCTTGATAAAGATTTCTATCAAGTGGGTACCCGGCATTTGATACTATAGATACATCTGCTTCAAATGGCACGGGTACTACAACATATTTGCTAAGCCATTGTGCATTAATTCTATGTGCTTCGTAGGGATCGCCTGAGAAAGCGCGGACTATTCTCTTCTCCTTATCTAAGATTACATGTACTATAAACCTATAACTCCTCACCATTTTTGCTGCTTCAACCATGTCCTCGTGGACAGGGTTTCCTTCAAGAACTCCGCTAATAGCTTTTGGATGTGAGAGCATTTTAAAGCTATGATTATGCCAAATAGTCTCTGCGCCTGAAACACCTGGTAAAATGAGTTTTCTTCCACCACTATAACCAGCGAAGTAGTGTGGTTCTAGTAGACCCACACCTATGACAAGATCAGATCTAACGACATCCTTGTTAACATAGACTTTTGTATTAAAAGTTGTTGTACCTAAATATACAAGATCATCCTTGTCTTCAGCGTTATGAGAATATATTTCATATTCATCAGCTATTTCTCTGCCAACTAACTCCAAGATCTCACTCCACGTATGTGGTTTATGAAGACCCGTAGCAATAATGATTTTAATCATCTCTTTCTTAACACCTATACTATGTAAATGTCTGAGTAGAATTGGTAAAATGAGTTTATTTGGTGTTGGACGTGTTTTATCTGTTATGAGTATAGTTATGTTCTTACATCCCCTAGTTAAGCTCTCTAAAGACTCAGACTCAATAGGCATTCTAATAGCATTATTAATGACATCTTTAGCTTGCTCTTCACTAAAACCTGAAGGAAGTCTTGATGAGACAAGAAAAGTGTTCTGAGGAAGCTCTACCTCTATATAACTCATTCCATATGGAAAACGTACTCGCAAACTAAATCACCTAGAACTATACTTTAGCCAGCCAAGATATGATCTCAACTCCTCTTTATCCCCCTATTAACACTTATCTAGCTTAAAGTACAACTATGACATTTAAATCCATGACATTTGTATCTGTAGGTCCCGTAATAACGGCATCTTGAAGTTTTACTAATACTTCATAAGAGTTGTGTGTTTTTAAAGCTTTATAGATATCTAAACCTAGCTCTCTAGCTCTCTCTATGGTATAACCATCAACAATACCTCCAGCAACCTCTGTTGGACCATCTGTTCCATCTGTATCTACAGAGGCTATAACTATCTTCTCACTCCCAGCTATTTTTAGAGCTGCTCCTAAAACAAGCTCTTGACTTGGTCCTCCTCTACCATGTGGCCCTTTAATCGTGACAGTTGTCTCTCCTCCTATTATTATAACACATGGGGGTTTAAGGGGGCGACTATAATCTTCTATTTCTCTAGCAATACTAGCTAAGATAATGCCAGCATCTCTACTCTCCCCTTCTAGTTTAGTAGTTAAAATTAACGAGTTTAATCCTAACTCTTCAGCTCTCCTCTTAGCTGCTTCACATAAATGTGTATTGTGAGCTAATAGTACATGTTGTACTCTCAAATTTTCAAAGTCTCTTGGTTTTAACGTCTCTAAGTTAGGGTCACTAAGACCTCTTATAAGATGTTTTCTCACAGACTCTGGAACTTTATCCCATAAATCATACTTCTCGAGAACATATATCGCGTCTCTAAAAGTTGTTTTATCTGGAGCTGTTGGACCCCAAGGGTGATATGGAATTTCATCTACAATTATTAAATTAACTATTTGAGCTGGGTGAATGCGTTTAGCTAATCTCCCACCTTTTATCTCCTCAATATGATTCCTCACAGTATTTATTTCATCTATTGAAGCACCAGATTTTAAGAGAAGCTCTGTAACTTCTATTAAATCCTCTAAACTAATACCCTCTGCTGGATATGGCATTAATGCTGAAGCCCCACCAGTTATAATGCAAAATACGAGATCTCTCTCATCAACCTCTTTAACTATTTCTAACATTTCTCTAACTCCTTCTAAACCAGCTTTATCTGGCACTGGGTGACCGGCCTCTACAACTCTTATATACTTCAACCTGCGCTTTTCTCCTCTCTTTACATTTATAACTCCTCGTGTAATCCTCTCTCCTAAAATCTCTTCTAAGGCCTTAGCTATAGGATATGTAGCTTTACCTCCACCAATTACATAAATATTTCTAATCTTAGATAAATCGTATTCAAAATCTCTTATAATCAGTTTTCCATTTCTAACATGGATGATTTTCTTAGTTAACTCATATCCATTAACAGCTCTAATAGCATAATCTATTACATCTAGCGCGATCTCTCTACCTTTTACATTTCCATGTGAGAGTAATACATCTCTATTTTTAATGATCACAAATAACACTCTCACAGCTATTACTACCTTAATAAGCCTCCCTAAATAACTTATTAAAGCGAGATAAGAGTGTGTGTTAAAAGTGAACTCTTTTAAAATCAGAGATGTTAAAGCAAGAGAAATACTTGATTGTAGAGGTGAACCAACACTTCAAGTTGAAGTTATTACTGAGAATGGTGTTATAGGAACCGCGGATGTTCCTAGTGGGAGATCTAGGAGTAGTTATGAGGCCTTTGAATTAAGAGATGGAGGAGGTAGATATCGTGGTAAAGGTGTTCTCAAAGCAGTTAAAAATGTGAATGAAATTATAGCCCCTGCTTTAAGAGGTAGAGATGTGAGAAAGCAGAGAGAAATTGACATGTTACTAATAGAACTTGACGGTACAGAGAATAAATCACGTCTTGGAGGAAACGCCATTGTAGGAGTATCTCTCGCAGTTGCAAAAACAGCTGCAAATGCCTTGGGAATCCCATTATATCGCTATATAGGTGGTGTAAATGCACATGTTTTACCTGTACCTATACTAGATCTTATTGAGGGGGGTAAACTCGCTGCAAGTGGTTTAGATTTTCAAGAACACCAAGCAATACCTATTGGTGCTAAAAGCTTTTCAGAGGCGATTAGAATAGGTCTTGAAGTTTATTATGAATTAGGGGCAATATTAGAGAATAGGTATGGAAAATTCTCTTTAAATGTTGGAGTTGAAGGTGGATATGCCCCACACGGAATGAGAGATCCGAGAGAAGCTCTTGAAGCTATTTTAAAAGCTATAGAAGAGTTAGGATATCAAGACAAATTTGTGCTAGGCTTAGATTGTGCAGCTACACACTTATATGATAAAAAGAGTGGGAAATATAATTTAATGGGTAGAGAGTTTACTAGGGAAGAACTCATCGATTTCTACGAGGATCTTGTCTCAACATATCCAGTTAAATCTATAGAAGACCCATTAGAAGAAAACGACTTTGAGGGTTTTGCCCAATTAACAAGGGAATTAAATATCCAGATAATTGGCGATGACTTATTCGCCACAAACATTAAACGATTAAGGATGGGGATTGAAATGAGAGCTGCAAACGCTATACTATTAAAAGTAAATCAGGCGGGAACGCTCACTGAGACATTAGACGTAGCTGATCTAGCTTTTAGAAGCGGATATGCAGTCATAGTATCCGAGAGATCTGGTCAAACAGCAGACACATGGCTAGCCGATTTAGCTGTAGCTTTAAACGCTGGACAAATAAAAACCGGTGTTACAAGAGGTGAGAGAACAGCCCAGTATAACCGGTTATTAATAATAGAAGAAGAATTAGGACCTACAGCAAAATACGCTGGAAGAAACTATTACTAGTTTTCAACATAAAAATATAACTAATTCCTTAATAGTTCTTAAAAATATGGATATTAGAATTTGTCCAGCTTAAAATGAGTTAGGATTTATTTCGAGGACAATTTATCCTCTTAGCTGAGGTGAGACAAACTAATGTCTGAGAGAGAGGTAGAGGTTTCAAGAGATGTTAAAGTTATATCCGCTATCTTCACACGATTAGAATTTCTCTTAGTTACTCTCTATGTAATATTTGGTGGTTTCTTTGTGTGGTATATAATCGAAAACTTTATTAATTATTATGGGGCAGAGGAAACTTTATGGGGTCTACCAAAACCTGTTGCAGGAGCTTTAATATTAGCTATAGAGTGGATAGCTGTGAATCTCCTCGTATTTGCTACCTATTATATTGTAATAAAAAGAAAATTGAGAGGTGGGTGAGAAGTGATTTCTCTTTGGTCTCTTGTTGTGGTTTTAATGTTGATTGCGTTTTTCGGTTTTACTTTGATCGCCGGCTATATTGGTGCTAAAAGGACTAAGAAAGGCCTCCACGAA
>JAJHQS010000039.1 GCA_020833225.1 Desulfurococcaceae archaeon | reverse complement strand
GTTCTACCAAATACAGCTCTCTGCAGGTCTCCAGGCATATATATGAGTGCAGATATCAATATGGCGATTACAAATAATACAGTAATCTTCATAACTATACACAAAGTGTTAATTAGTGAGATTTAAGTATTAAAGATAAAATAAGCTTCTAAGCTTAAAAGTGTGAGGTGTAGTGCAAGCTATTAGTAAATATAAGAGAGTAGTGTTCATAGCTATATTAACAATACTATTTGCAATATCCATTTATATATATAGCAGTATTGCACTCGACCTCTACAAGCTTGAAGTAATGCGTGGTGGAGGAGGTTATGTAACAGATGAAGTATGGTATGTATCAGCTTCACGTGTAATACTGGTTAAAGTCTTTAAATTAGAGCCAAAGCAACCTGTTAGCGTATACAATGCTACAGTAGTTTTTAAAGTTAAACCTAGTACTCAGCAATTATTGAGTTTAGCAAGAGAGTTAAATTTAACTATTAACACAGAGCTTAGAAATCTCAGCGCGATCTATGTGTCTGGTGAGAGGAATTCTGTTCAACTATTCATTAAAAGTCTTAGTGATAGTGTAGTTGACGTTATTCCAGGCTGGATTTTGCCTGATAAACAAGATATAAATAACTTTATTAACTGGGAGCATCCACCACTAGCGAAATACCTAATAGGGCTAATTATGTATTATATAGGTGATTACCCAGTTTACTGGAGAATACCAGTTATATTGACTGGTGCATTAACAGTAGTTTTAGTCTTCTTAATAGTCCACAAGATCACAGGGAGTATTTTAGCTTCACTAATAACATCAATACTAGTACTTGTAGACCCTATGTCGAGGGCTCTTTTTAGTATAGCTTTATTAGATGGCTATGTGGCATTATTTACAACTATAGCATTATATTTAACTATTCAGAGAAGATATAGAGAGGCCTTATTAACAACACTTATTGGAGGGTGTTTTAAAGCCTCAGCACTATTTACAACTATACCATTAATAATACTAGTAGCTAGAGAAGATGCTGTAAGTAGGGGTAGAAGTGTCCTCGTCTTTATTAAGTCTCTAGTAAAATATACTGCTCTCTCAGCTATACTCTACACATCTCTACTAGTAATAGTGTCAATACCAGTAATGAATTATATGGGAATTACACAGTGGTTTAACTATGCACTCATTGGTGCAGTGAAGTGGCATGCGAGTACTAAGTGTGTTGGAGCAGGTTGTCCTATAAGCTCGGCTCCTTGGGATTGGTTTATAGGCTTAAATAGTTTTCCACTCTACATTTACCCTGATGGAAGTGTTCTCTACGCCTCGGGTTTTTATCCACTATGGTCGCTTTCTCTAATACTATTAATACTCTTTACACCATTACTATATACGCGTGAACGCGTATATGGCTACATAGTATTATTATTCCTGGGGACGTTGTTAGGTTATATTGGATTATGGATTATTGGCGGTAGATCACAATATAGTTTCTACGCTGTTCACTTCACGCCACTAGTCTATATTAACCTGGCATTTATTTTCACGAAGATATTGCCACGTGAAGAACTTGTTAGAGAAGCACTGGGACAGTGGATACGGGTAATTTCAGATATAATATCTAAGATCTTCTTAACCTAGCTCTTTTTAAACAAACACACATAGCATTTGTAAATTGGTGTCAAGGTGTACGTGAAGACTACGACAAGACCTAAATTAAGACTGATTACTGTTAAACTACCAGAGCTCTATGTTGAGGGAATTGATGAACTCGTGAAAATTGGGAGATATAGGAATAGGAGTGAGGTTATAAGAGTCGCTATAAGAGACCTTTTAAGAAAAGAACTATGGTTTAGAGAAGAATAGTTTCTTTTTAAACACTAAATATTTCTCTTTAGTTGAAAATGAGTTAAATACTACTTAACCTCACTTTATCAAATAGCATTACTAATATTGGTTCATATTCATCCAGCTTCTGTAATTTAAGTGGAGGATTGAAATCAGGTAGGATTCTAAGTACACATTTTAATTCAATAGGCTTTACGTAGACTAAGGGATTTGTTATCTCCATTGCGAGTGCTAATGGAGATCCTCTTATATATTCAAAGTCTTCTTCACCAACACCACTTGCCGGGTTTCTAGAGAGAAGCCTAATTATATATTCAGGGGAGCCTACAAGAACATCGCCAACAATATATTCACCCATGAATGCTTTAACTCTACCACTAACATATAGAATTACTCTATCACCACGTTTAACTATAGGCGTGCTCTCCCAGGTTTTTCTTAAATCATACTTTTTAACTCCAGTAAATATTCTATAGGCAAATTTAGGCTTTATTGGCATTAGAAACGTAGTCATAAGCACACCTCACATTTTAATTCATAGCAGTATTAAACCTATATAAGCATCTTCGTAAAACTATTATTTCGGTGTGCTGAGAGCTGGTATTTCTGAAGAGTGATGAATGACACCGGGGCTTAGTAAAAATAATGTTGATCTAGGGTTTCTATATTTGGCTATTTTATTATTCAAAAATAAACACCTCACAATACTATTGATAATGGTGTAGAGTATAATGCTCAATACTACACGTGAAGGTGAAAGCGTATTAGTCTATATTGACGATAAGAGGAAATTTACTGTGAAATTAGAGAGAGGCAGGGTTTTAGGGACTGATAAGGGGTTTATTAGTCATGATGTTCTCATAGGTTTACCATATGGTTCTCCAGTTAAGACTAGTACTGGTGTTCAAGCATATTTATTAAAACCTCTCCGCCAAGACTACCTCTATGGAATATTGAGATCAACGCAAATAATATATCCAAAAGACGCAGCCCTCATGATATATCTCTCGGGTATAGGTTGTGGTAGTAAAGTAGGTGAGGCTGGTGTTGGTAGTGGCGCTCTCTCAATAGCAATAGCTTCAATTATATGTGATGAGGGGAGACTATATGGATATGACATCTCAGAGAGAGCTCTGGAAGTAGCACGTGGAAACCTAGAGATGGCTGGGCTATTACACAGAGTTATTCTCTCTAAGAGAGATATAAGAGAGGGTATTGACGTGGACTCTCTAGACGCGTTTTTCCTTGATATCCCAGACCCCTGGAATGCTATTAAAACTGTGAGTATTTCTTTAAAACCCTCATCACCACTACTAGCCTACGTGCCCACAGTAAATCAAGTTGAAAAGACAGTATTAGCTCTCAGAGAGAGTGGTGTTTTTCGAGATATACATGTTTACGAAGTCTTATTGAGGGAGTATAGTGTTGAAAAAGATGCTGTAAGGCCAAAAACGAGGATGATCGGGCATACAGGTTATATTATATTTGCTAGGAGGGTTTTACAAGTGTCTTCCTAGAACATATAAGTAGACTATGTGTGAAAGTCCATTTTCATCTCTCACATCAATTACTCTTTCAGGTCTCCACCCTGGAATTCTAAACTCGTGACTTACTATTCTAGTTCCTGGTTTAAGTTCTCGTTCAAATTTAGGTTTTAATAATTCATTTACAGATGTGAGGAGAAATATTGTGACTACGGTGGCATCACTAATATTTTCATCAAAGAAGTCTCCTAGTCTAATTTCAACCTTATTTTCTAAGCCTTCTTCACGTACACGTGTTAATGCTACTTTATATCTCTCAGGATCTTTCTCTATACCAACAGCTTTCTTTACGCCGAATTCTTTAGCAGCGATCAGTAGTATTCTGCCATCACCACACCCAAGATCGTAGACAACGTCTTGAGGACTAGTATTTGCTAGTTTAAGCATAGCTCTAACAACAGCATAGGGTGTGGGGACGTAGGGGACGTAGACCATTTAACTGCCCCTGGAAAAATGTATTGTTAAAGCTCTTAAAAGTAACTAAAAGTGCTTTCTACGAGTGTTCTTTGAGTGTTGTTTTACTCTAATTTTGGTACTTCAAATCCTAAATTACGTAGTTTTTCTATCATTTCGCTAATAGCCTTCTCTTCACTTGGCTCTAATTTCTCATTTAATGGTAGTTGTGATAATAGCCAGTATACTTTGCCGTCATCTGTTTCAACCAGTATTTGTGGTAGCCAAGACATACCGAGCTCGTCTTTATCGCCATGTTCAACTAGGTATACGTAGTCTTCTATTTTAACATCTAGTGGTACATTTAGTATTTTACTCAATTTATCAGCTAATTTTAACCAGAATTTATGGTAAGGGTGGTGATCAGCTGTTACAATTACTACTTTACTAATACGCAAACTCCTACACCCTCAATATTTCATGTAAATGAGCTTAGAGTAATATATATTTTAATACTACACTGTAGGAACTTTCGGTTTTCTCTCTTCCTCAGGTCTCACTTTAATAATACCTAGGAATATAGCACATGAAACACAATAACACTTCTTAACGGGGTATTTCATTACTATAGCTCCTTTTTTCTCTAACTCTTCTGCGAGACCTGGCGGAACAGGACTATACATTCTTGTTACACATACAGCTTTATCTGCAGGTATCATTGCACCGCACTGATCACATTGAATCCTCTCAACAGACCCCTTATCCCCTTTCCTACGACCACGACTCTCTCTCTTCTTAGGCACTATAAACACCTCACATATAGGACTTTAAGTGTAAAAAGACACTAATATTTTTTCTCTAAACTTTAAGTATTCGTGTTTAGAAATAGTTTCAAAGTTTATTAAGGATACAATATCATTGTTATTGTTAGTAGGCGTTAGTACTTGTTAGAACTATTTTTAACTAAGGCCTAGTGGTGGGTTTTTCCGTGTTGAAAAAAGCTTATTGCGAAGAATTTGTTGGAAAATACTCAGTGGCTATTAGAGTTGCTATAGCAATGGATCTTGTGAAGAAATATAAATATACACAGTTAAGAGCAGCTAGGAGTGTACAAATATCACAGCCCCTCCTAAACTACGTAATTCAAGGCAGAAGAAAACCTAGACTTCTCAGCACAGTGTTAGATAATAGTGAACTACGTAGTCTTATCGAAGACTTCGCTGAGCAAATTGCGGGTGGAAAGGCTTTTTCCATGTGTGATTTTTGTAAAGCTGCAAAGAACATATTAGATAGAACCATAGTTAACTGTAAAAGTTAAACTCTATATTTAACACTTAAATTATTTTATTAAAGACTCTACATAGTTCCTGAGTAATATATTAAGTAAACATAGAGCTCTCAACTAGTTCGTAAACAATATCCTCCGGAAACTGCGAACTTATAGGTTAATTTTTCTAACAATTAAATTTATAAACCCTACTATAAAGTAAGTAAAACTAGGTGTGTTAGAAATGCCTGGACTAATACCACTAATTGGAGAGAAATTTCCAGAAATTGTAGTTGAAACAAGTCATGGTATTAGAAAGCTACCAGATGAATATAGAGGTAAGTGGCTTATACTATTTAGTCACCCAGCAGATTTTACACCGGTATGTACAACTGAATTTGTAGCTTTTGCTAAGAGATATGAAGACTTTAAGAAATTAAATGCCGAATTACTGGGTTTAAGTGTTGATAGCACATATTCACACATTAAATGGATTGAGTGGATTGAGAAGAATCTTGGAGTGAAAATACCGTTTCCAATAATAGCTGATCCCGGCGGCGAGGTTTCTAAGAAACTAGGATTTCTCCATGCTCAATCAGCTACTCACACAGTGAGATCAGTTATTATCGTAGATCCTGAGGGCATTATAAGAGCCATACTTTATTATCCACAAGAAGCTGGTAGAAATATAGATGAAATATTGAGACTTCTAAAAGTACTCCAGTTGAATAATAAATATGGGAGAGCATTACCAGCAAATTGGCCAAACAATGAGCTAGTAGGAGACTCTGTAATAGTACCACCTGCGAGAACAGTGGCTGAAGCTGAGGAGAGATTAAAGAAGTTTAAGTGCTATGACTGGTGGTTCTGCTACGAAGAACACATTGTGCCAATTGAAGAAGTCGAAGAAGTAAGGAAATGGCTTGAAAGAGCATCTAAACCAGCAAAGTAGTCTATTAAAGTCTATTAACTAAGAGAGATTAAGAATTTTTTCCACATTATTTATCCTTTAACTCCGCGCCCCCTACTCTTCTCTATGAGTTTTACTAGTAGTGTCAATACGGTGTTTACTAATCCTCTTTCACCCAGAGTTCTCGCTATGAAGCCGTTAATATAGTCTATTTCCGTGTTTCTACCAGCTAATATGTCTTGCACCATGCTAGAGTAGTTTTCTCTGGAATCCTCTAGCATTTTGAAGATGTGTTTTATTAGTCGTGTAGGATCTAAGTTGTATCCGTGAAGTCTTGCTGCTTCACAGACCTCTCTAATAATCATTTCAGCTAATTTAACACCTTCTTCCTCGAGGACAATTTCATTCCTAGATCTCGTAATAGCTGTTAATGGGTTTACCACGGAGTTAAAGGCGAGTTTAATCCACCTATAATGGTCAATGTTATCAACTACTCTAAAATCTAGACCACCTCTCTTAAAGATCTCTGCTAGTACTAAGAGCTCTCCACAAGGCCTTCTCCTACAGCCCACTAATAAGGCGTCACCACCATAGTAGATAACTCGAGCTCTACTAACACGTTCAGATGCGAAATATACAACACCACAAGCTACCTTCAACCAAGCGAGTTTCTCTTCTGCTAACTCTAGACTACCAAAACCATTTTGCAACATAATTACTACTCCGTCTTCACGAGTTATTTTTGATGTTAATTCAAGGCTACGTGGAACATCAATAGCTTTAACAGCGTTTAATACAAATACACATTGATCTACTGGTTGAGAGTAATGTCTAGGCTTTATGGGTACTAAGTACTCGGCACCACTCTTCTTCTCAATGACAACTACTCCTCCCTGACTCTCAACCTCTATTACACTTTCACGTGATGCGTAATATACTGGAATTTCTCGGATACCACCTCTATGTAGGAAGTATGCTAGAACAGATCCCACAGAGCCCCCGCCAATAATACATATCTGTGGATCTCTACTCACTAGGCAACACCTATAATTATTTTTAATAAATTCTCTAGTTCTACTGCGTTTTTAGTGAAAATATACATTATAGGCTCTAATCTAAGCCCTCCAAGATCGCAGATAGCAGTTGGCTTTTTAGATATAGCCTTAACTATTTCACTCCAAAAATCTTCTTCTCTTAAATGTGGACCTGTAACTTCAACACTATATCCCTTCTCTTCGAGGATGTTTTTCAACTTATTTGTACACTTAATGTTAAAGCAAAATCTCAATTGAGAATTAAATCTTGATGCTTCAACTAATACTCTACCAACATGTCTACTACCACCATACATGGGTTCGCCATAGAATACTACTCCATCAATGGTCTTTACAATACCACCACTTAACCCAATAACATCACTGAGACTTGAAGGTGTTTGAACAGCATAGGCTAAATTTGAACCTACTTCTGGAATTACTTTTTCAAGCCCCTTAATACTCATAATTCTCAATAATACCCCCTTATAGTACTCTATATTTGGATCTCTTAGTACACCGCTAGAACAGAGTTCTATGAATTTATAGCTATAAATCGAACAAACGGCTCTTAGAGCTAAGTGGTGTAAAATTGTAAATGACATATAAGTATATTTCTCATAGTCACCTCTAATAGCCAGATATACGAGGAGATCAGTGTAGTAATCCACGAGAGATCTAGTGAGGTTAAGCCTCTCTAAAGTAGCGTAGTAGCTATTAAGAGGTTTTTGTAGGAGTTTATGAACCATCGGCTGTGAGACTCCAAGATAATCTGCTACTCTCCTCTGACTTAAACCACTAGCTATTAACCTATGAGCTAGTATTCCTCTTATAGCTGGGAGTATCTTTGAGTAAGCTAGTTCTGAGATGAGCATCAGTTATATCCTCAACTCTCATCATATTACTCCTTCTAGAGGTTAATTTATTTGACACTAATTCAGCTAAGTTTAAAATCTCTCTTAGAACAGTTATTTCTGCTGCAAATACATCTTCATATTTCTCCATTTCACTTAAAATTTCAACAATCTTGTCTAATACATTAAATACTAGATCTCTAAATACTTCTCTATCACCCGCGGAGAGCACATCTTTAGATGTTAATCTCTTCAATGTGTCAAGGATACTTGTAGGTTCAAGACTCTTATATTTAATTAATAGGTATTTTAACCTGGGATCTTCATATGAGACACCATAATATTCGCTGAGAACACTCCTCACAGCTTCAAAGTCTATAAATCTCCACCATGTTTGATTTGATGAAGTATAAGACTTCTCTATAACCCCAAACTCTTTTTCTAATACTCTGAGTAAGTTTACTGGATTATATTTAAAACCCTGTGTTTGTAATTTGAGAACTAGGTGTTTAAAACTAAAATCACCAAACCTGTGATCTATGTATGGATCTTGAGCTAACTCAAAAGCCACTCTGAGAACAAGTAATCCCTTATCACCATATTTCTCTAAGAACAACCTTATTCTCTCAGTAATAGTTAAACTAGACAAGTAGTAAAACACCCTTTTTCACTCTATATGCGGTATTACAGTATATAACCGTTTCTAGTAGAATTCTACTTGGTGTTTCTATTGAAGGGTATTACCGTCTCCGCTGAGAACATCTATAAAGAATATGGTTCAGTGAAGGCTCTTAGAGGAGTTTCACTGAGAGTTTATGAAGGAGAGATTTATGGCTTAGTGGGCCCTAATGGTTCAGGTAAGACAACACTCCTCAGAATAATAGCTGGGCTTGTAAAGCCGAGTAGAGGTGTTGTAAGAGTTTATGGATATGACCCCTACGAGGATTTTAAAGAAACTAGGAGATATATTGGCTATTTACCTGAAGACGCTAATACATATGATTTATTAACGGGATACGAGCACCTCGAATTATACGCTAAGATTTATGGATTAGGAGAAGATGTTGTTAAATATGGTGAAGAGCTCTCACAACTTGGTAGTAGATTGAGAGATCTTGCAAGTACCTATAGTCGTGGAATGAAGAGAAGACTCTTACTAGCAATAGTCTTAATGAGAAAGCCTAGAGTGGCACTACTAGATGAGCCTACAAGTGGGCTTGATGTTCACGCGAGTGTTAATGTAAGAGATACTATTAAAAGATATGTATTAGAGACAGGTGCAACAATTATTGTTAGTAGTCATAATATGCTTGAAATAGAGTATTTGTGTACACGTGTTGGATTAATATATAGGGGTGTTATTGTAGATGAGGGTTCGCCGCGAGAACTCATTGAGAAATATAATGCTTCTAATCTAGAAGAGGTTTTTGTAAAAGCTGTTGGTGAGCTTAGCCGTGAACACTACTAGGCTTAGTGTTTTTCTCTGGAAAGAGCTTAAAGAGTTTACTCGTGATAGAAAAGCACTACTAGTAACACTACTACTCCCACCACTAGCACTCTCAGCTATTGGGTTAGTCACAGTGTTACTTTTAACACAGAGACAAGTATTTATAAGTATAGTTAACGTAGATGAAGAATCTGAAATAGCTCTTAATGTTACTTCAAGACTCTATAACGAGCTTAGTAAAGCTGGCTATAATGTCTCAGAGACACACGACCTCAAATCTGTGCTGAGAGATCCAAGTATAGACCTCATAGTTGTTATTCCAAGAGGCTTTACTAACAATGTGACAAGTCTAGATAGAGTTGCATTTATCGAGGTGATTAAGCGTGCTGGTATTAGTAGTGAGCAGGTAGATGTTGCTGAGAATACTGTGAGGTCTATTATATCTACTATCTCCACAGAGATCTCGGAGCTAAAGATCTCTACACTAGCAGAGAAAGCTGGTATAAGTACTTATAGTGTAGAAGCTGTGAGAAATCCTGTGCAAGTTAAAGTTCCAGTATATATAGGTGTGCATGGTGAACCTGCTAAAATTGAAGATATTTGGAGACCATTTATAGCAAAGCTATTAATACTCTCATTTTCTTTCGTTGTGACTCCAGCATCTTCATATGTTATTGATGGTATTATTGGTGAGAGGGAGAGGAAGACCATGGAGATGCTTTTAGCTTCACCACTTGGACTTACAGAGTTTCTCATTGTAAAAGTCTTGGCGGCTTCAATTGTAGGTTTAATAGCGGCCATATCAGACCTTATGGGTCTATATGTTTACGTAGCAGTTTTAATGGCGGCTGTTGGAGGTTTTATTTTAGGTGTTTTAGAGCCGGGCTTAATACTCCTCCACGCTGTTATATCTTTCTTAACGATTTTAGCTACAACTTCAATATCACTACCGTTTATCTCGAGGACTAGGGGTATTAAGAGTGCTAGTAGTGTTGCAAGTCTAATTTCAACACTAGGCTTAGCGTTCTTCGTAGCAGGCTGGATAATTGACTTTTATAAGTTGCCTTCAACATTACTCAAAATACTACTAGTAGTTCCCTATACTCACAGTATACTTGCTATTCAAGCATACGTGTACAGAGATCAATTAGTAGTAGCTGGGTGTACATTAGTACTACTAGTACTCTCAACTATATTAGTCTTCATATCTACGAGAACATTAGATAGAGAAAAAGTTCTATTAGCACATACGTACTATACATAATATAACGATATCTCAAAGTAACTTAGAACTCTTAAGAATAATTCGAAAGAACAATGTTACTTCAAACCCCCTACTATACTAGCTAGACTAGAATCCACAGTTCCTCGTCCTCCTATAATATAGTGCCTGCCGAGTGAAGTCTGTAAGATTCATCTAATAAGTGCTTAGTTTATTATGTGATTAATGGTGTATGAGTGTGAACAGTGTTAAAAGTATACTTGAGAAATTAAATAAGTATTTTGAGCTCTCAGAAGATGATGCTTTAGACCTCTATGATGAGTTAGATACGCTTTATAATGAGCTAAGATCTAAGTATTTAACTGCTTTAGCAGAGCCTGAGAGAAATAAAGAGATCATTGAGAAAATATTTGATGCTACAAAGAAATTACTATTGAAAAATGAGAGAAACTTAGAAGAAGAGCTAGCACTAATAGCTCTATTAGATATACTGGCCACAGACATACATGACCGCGTAGTTGGATTAATAACAGTTGAAAGTGAGGAAGAGATTAAAGAAGAGAGCAGAGAGGAGAAGATAGAGGAGAAGTAGTTAAG
>JAJHQS010000001.1 GCA_020833225.1 Desulfurococcaceae archaeon | reverse complement strand
AACTAAAAGCCTGTGACCGATCTAAAAATAGTTGTGATTAGTTGTAAGTAAATGTTAATATGTGGTTATTCTTCTGCGTGTGCTGTGTAAATCGCTTTATAAGCTAAGTGTAGTAAATGGGTAGAGGGGTTTACTGATGAGTCTCCCTGTGAGGGCTACTGTGACCGCTAGGGTGGAGGCGGTCACTCCTAAGGGAGATGAGGGACTCCTAGTCGAGTTTCTCAAGCTCTATCGTGACTCAGTCCAGTTGGTTATAGATGAGATTTGGGGTTTAGATGAGACACCCTCGTGGACGGAGCTACACGTCTTATTCTATAGTAGATTAATTAGAATGGGTTTTAGAGCACACCATGTATCAGAGATCTATAGGCGAGCCAAAGAGATCGTTAAGTCAACTAAGAAGAACAATGGATCAAAGCCAATACTCAAGAAGCTAACAGCTAGAATACACACACTAGACTATAAACTAGACCTGGATAAGAAAACCCTAGAGGTAGCAGTACTACACGACAAGTGGATTGAGTTAAAACTAGAGTGATATAGCTACCTCGACAAATACCTTTATGGCTCTTGGAAGCCTGGTGAAATACTATTGAGCTATAGGTATGGGAAAATACTTGTATATATAACATTCCATAGAGACATAGTATTTAGAGAGCCTAGAGTAGTTATGGGTGTAGACTTAAACTTCAACAACGTAACATACACTATTATCAATTTAAATAGTGAATTAGTCTCAATAGGTGTAATACCGTTTAGGGGTCTTAGTAGAGCACTACATCTACGTAAGCTCGCTGAGGATCTCCAGAGGAAATGCCCAAGGAACTGGAGGTTCTTGAAGTGGGCTAGGAGAGCTAGAGCTAAGTGGCTTAGCAAGGCGAGGAACATCCTAGTAGACTCAGCACACTACATCTCAAGGAAACTCGTGGAGGTAGCTAGAGAGTACAACGCTGTAATTATCTTCGAGGATTTAGAGAAACTGAGGGGAAACAATAATAGTGGTAAGAAGCTGTCATGGGAGAAGCCACTGTGGTGTTATAGGAGGATACAAGAGTACACAGAGTACAAGGCGCTATTAGAGGGTATTAAGACAATCTACGTGAACCCGGCGAGAACATCTAAGAAAACCCCTAATGGCAAGAAACTAAGATTCATAAACTACAAGTTTGTAGAGCTAGGAGAAGTAGTTACAACTAGAGATGTAGTAGCCTCATGGAACTTAGCCCTCAAGGGTTTAAAGCAGATGAGGGGCTTTTGGGTTAAGTGGAGCCCTAATAGCCCCCGCAATGAAGCAGTGAAAACCCGAGCCAAGCGGGGGAACCCCGAGACAAAGAAATATTTAAAAGAATTTACAACTATTCACAAATAATTGCCTCGAGGAAACCCTAACCTTTTGAGGCAGAAAGAGGGTTAATGGTAGGAGAATATGTTTATAGATATGCATGTTCACTGCGCAGAGCTCGGCGATCTAGATAAGTATAGGGGAAGGTATATATTAGTATGTGTTTCTGACGATATAGATAGTAGTTATACCATTTTAAAACTCTCGGAGAAGTACGATAATGTAAAGCCATGTATTGGTATACATCCATGGGTTGTACACGAATTCACTGTGAAGAGCGCTAAAGAACTCTTAGAAAAACTCGGCGATAGAGTACGATGCCTAGGAGAAGTTGGTCTTGACAAGAAGTTTAAACCTGAAACTTATAATAAGCAATTTGAAATTTTTAAATTATTTGTTGAATATGCGAGAGAACACGATGTTATCTTAAATCTACACGCCGCAGGCGCCTGGAGCGAGGTTTTTCAAATAGTATATTCTAGAGGTATTGACAAAGCTTATTTTCACTGGTACACAGGTCCTCTCGACCTAGCAGACCAGATCACTAGTATTGGCTACTTCATTGGAGCTAATCCAGCCTTCTTAATACAGGAAAAACACAGAGTTGTATTAGACAGTGTGAATATAGATAGTGTTATAACTGAGAGCGATGCACCATACCATTACAGAGGACTTAATTTGATGCCAGAGCTTATAGAGAAAACAATAGCTTATCTATCTGGGAAAAAACGTTTAGAACCTGTAATGGTTGAAGAAATCATTTATAATAATTTTATAAAGCTATTCAAGTAGTTTATTCACAGCATTAACTATTTCAGAAGCGAGATCTCTAATGTGCCTTATTTGATTTATAAGCTCATTTAACTTAACCTTTAGTTTCTCGGCTTCTCCTCTTTCTACAGTAAGTTGCTGAGAGAGTGCTTGTAATTCTTCTTCTTTCTTTTTAAGCTCGTTTCGCAAAGTTTCTAGCTCTTTAGATTTCTTCTCTAACTCTTCGTGGAGAGACTGTATCTTCTCTTCTAGGAGCTTCTTATCTTCTCTTAAACTTTCAAGCTCAGAACGTAGTCTCTCTACATCTACAGTGGGAGTAACCATGGGGGATGTGAGAAACGGTATTGTGATCTTCAATTCTCCACGTTTAATTTTCTCAAAAGTCTCAGCCACAAGCTTTCCTGCCTTTGTCTTCTGGTTTAAATGTCCTCTAATAGTTACCTCTGATCTTCCAAGCTCTTGTGCTATTTCTGAAATGGGAATCCCTGCTTTATATCTTGCAAAAGCAGCTGCCGCTATAGCTAAACTATCTATCCAAGTAGCTCTCTCTACGGGATCTCTTATTAATTCTAATATTTCAGGCCTATAGAGAGTCCCAATGATAAGGGCCATTTCGAGCTGCTGAATTTCTTTTTTACCTATAGGCTTTAATGGGATGTTTGAGAAATCCATAACTATAGGTTCACTTCCACCCACGTTTAACACCCCGTAAAATAACTAATATATATTGCTATCTTTTATATTGCCAAAAACTCTATGTTATTTCTATATTTTGCTAGCTAGGTGTTGAATAAAGTACATGTATATCGGGCTTGGCGATAATGGTTTACTCTTAAATTCTGGATGAGCCTGTGTACCGAGATAAAACTGTTTGCTGTTTTTAAGTTCAACTATTTCAGCAAACCCTTCTTCACTAAACCCAGATATCTGCATACCAGCTTCTTCAAGCATATCGATGTATTTCTGGTTAACACCATATCTATGTCTATGTCTCTCATAGACTTCCGTTGAACTATAAATTCTCCATGCTAGTGTACCTGGCTTAATGAGTATTTTCAGTGCGCCGAGTCTTAATGTACCTCCAATTTCCTTTATATCTCTCTGCTCTGGCAGTAGATCTATTACTGGATGTGGGGTATTGGGGTCTATTTCTGTGCTATTTGCACCATGTAATCCAACAGCGTTACGTGCAAACTCTACAATCATTAATTGCATTCCAAAACATATACCAAGTACAGGTTTCTCTCTTTCCCTAAAGTATTGTATAGCTGTGATCTTCCCCTCAGCCCCTCTTACACCAAAACCGGGCAGTATTATTGCACCATCTATTTCATCTCCTATAGATTTAAGCATCTCGGAGTTATTTTCAATATCAGTTGCCTCAACCCATATTAATTCAACTTTAACTCTATTCCACGCTGCTGCGTGTCTTAAAGCCTCTATTATACTAACATAGCTATCTCTGATCTTCGTGTATTTACCGATCATTCCTACTTTAATGCTCTTTACCGGGTTATCTAATCTATTAACAAATTCTGCCCAGCTCGAGAGATCTGGTTCTCTATAGTCAAGTCCAAGTTTTCCAACTATATATTTCGTAAACCCTTGTTCATGAAGAACTAGTGGGACTTTATAGGGATTAGGCATATCGGGATTGCTATAAACAGCTTGGAGTGGTACGTTACCATAGAGAGAAATTTTATAGCGAGCCTCGCTGTCGAGCCACTTTGACGATCTAACGATAATAGCATCTGGTATAATTCCTATTCTTCGTAGCTCTTGAACACTGTGTTGTACTGGTTTAGTTTTTAGTTCTCCAGAGGGTAATACTGGTGCTAAAGCCACGTGGATATAGAAAACATTTTTATCGCCTTCTTCAAATCTCATTTGTCTCGCTGCTTCTAGAAATGGTAACCCTTCAATATCACCTACAGTACCACCTATCTCTATTACAGCTATGTCTACATTATATTCCTTCGTGATCTCCTTTATCCTGTTCTTTATTTCATTAACAACATGAGGTATTACTTGAACACATTGACCTAAGTAGTCGCCTCTACGCTCTTTTGAAATGACACTTAAATATATTTGGCCAGATGTAATATTGTTCTTCTTAGACAAGTTGTATCCAAGAAATCTCTCGTAGTGTCCAATATCCATATCTGTTTCTCCACCATCTTCCGTGACAAAGACCTCGCCGTGCGCATAAGGACTCATAGTGCCAGCGTCAACATTTAAATAGGGGTCTATTTTTATAGCTGTCACACTGTAACCACTTCTCAATAGTAACATCCCAGTCGATGCTGCCACAATACCCTTGCCAAGCCCTGAGAGAACTCCTCCCGTTATGAAAATATATTTTGTCAACGTGCCCGCCTAACAATACTTGTAGAGATGCTTTAAAACTCTTTTACTCATAGCTCTAAATATGAGTGGAGAAGTAAAATACGTTACGTGGGAGGAAATACACGAGGCACTGGGTATTTTAGCTGAGAAAATATTACTTAATGGTAAGCCAGATGTCTTAATCGCTATTGCTAAGGGCGGGTTGATCCCCGGTAGAATACTAGCAGATTTTCTCTCAGTAGATGATATGGGGTTTATCGAGGTAAAATTCTACGAGGCTATTGGTGTTAGAAAAGAGAGACCATATATAAAGTTAGCAGTACTACCACCTATCACAGCCAAAAACATACTAGTAGTTGATGACGTTGTAGATAGTGGGCGTACTATGCAATTAGTAGTTGAATACCTCTCAAGTCACAAGGTGAAATCCACTAAAACAGCGGCTATTTATGTAAAACCATGGTCTTCTTATATTCCAGATTACTACTATGAGCAAGCCACAAAGTGGATTATATTTCCCTGGGAACTATGTGAGGCTGTAAGAGAAGGTGTTAGTGTAGAGGAAGACGTATTTAAAAAGTTGAGTAGCCATTGCAAAATTTAATATTATGTTAATATTATAAACATATTTGAAAATAATACTACCGTGTTACTTTGAGTACTTTATCTGGATATACCACTATGCCCTTATCTGTGATCTCAAATATATGTCTCTTCATACTGTGACTAGTTCCTCTCATTTTCCACACTACTAGGCTTCTAACGAGTTCGCCGTTAATCTCATCTAGATCTAATCTCACAATACCATCTGCTGCATGCTCTACACCTGGTCCTCCAAAACCCCTCTCTGTTACTGAGACTTGTGAAACTAGAATACTTGTTGTACCCATACCTGAGAGAACTTTCTTTAACTGCAATATTACACTCCTAGCAGTAGATGGTTTTGTTAAGTATAATGTAGAGACGCTGTCTACAACTACCCTCTGTGCGTTGACTTCTCTAATAGCCGTCCTCAACACGTCTACAAGTTCTTCAACGCTATCAGGGTCTCTCACTACATACTTCTCTCTCTTAGCTGCCTCACCAATACCAGCTGTAAAAGCATCTACAACCGCGAATTTCCCCTCTTGCTCATATTGCCTCACATCCCACCCAAAATTCTTCATGTTGATGCGAACTTGTACAGGGTGTTCCTCTAGTGCGACATATATTCCTGGTTCACCTACTTGAAGACCACTCCACAGAAACTGCATTGAGAATATACTTTTACCAGTACCAGGGCCGCCACTAAGTAGTATAACATTTCTTTTTGGAATACCGCCCCCAACAATCTCGTCAAATCCAGGTATGCCCGTCTTGATGCGTTCAACCACTAATTAATCGCCTCTTAATAGCTCATTTAAATTAAAATGCGCTAAATGACTTTTAAATCAATAAAGTAACAATACCCTTGTCCTAATTATATGCTTTAATAAAGGCGTCCTACTAAGTACTTTTAGAGGTGTGTTTGTAATATGCAAAGTAGCGAAAAAGTTGTTAAATTAAGAGTTGCCGAGGCTCGCTCAAGAGATGTTGGTAGGAAAATTGCCAGAATTGATAGAGAGACTATGAAAAAACTAGGTGTAGATATAGGTGATTTCATAGAAGTTAGCGGTTCTAAGGGACGTGAGGTCTTAAAGGTTTGGCCAGCATATCCAGAGGATGAAGGGGCTGGTTTAATAAGAATTGATGGTACTGCCCGTAGAAATCTGGGAGTTGCGCCTGGAGATTACGTGTCTGTGAGACCTATAAAAGTAGATCCTGCTACGCGGGTAGTTGTAGCCCCCGTAGGTGGCATGACTAGAATTATTGCTGATCCAGAGTACTTCTCCCAGATCGTTAAAAAGAGCCTTCTAGGTAATCCAGTAAAACGTGGAGATGTAGTAGAAATACCAGTTTATGGACTCAGATTCGTGGTTACAAGTGTTCAACCATCAGCAGTGGTTTACGTAGTAGAGGATACGGTTGTGGAAGTAAGATTTCAGCCTGTTAGACCAGAACTTATTGGAGAAGGTGTTCCAAGGATCACTTGGGAGGATATAGGTGATCTCGAGGAGGTTAAGCAAAAAATAAGAGAAATAGTTGAGCTGCCATTAAAACACCCAGAGTTATTTGAGAGACTAGGAATAGAGCCTCCTAAAGGCATTTTACTATTCGGTCCGCCTGGTACAGGTAAGACATTACTAGCTAAGGCTTTAGCAAACGAGATCGGTGCTTACTTCATTAGTATTAATGGACCAGAAATAATGAGTAAGTTTTATGGTGAGTCCGAGGAAAGACTGAGAAAAGTTTTCGAAGAAGCTCAGGCTAATGCACCTGCAATAATATTCATAGATGAAATCGACAGCATCGCACCAAAAAGAGAAGAAGTTGTAGGTGAAGTAGAAAAGCGTGTTGTTGCACAATTACTAGCATTAATGGATGGTCTCAAAGAGAGGGGTAAAGTAATAGTTATTGGTGCTACTAATCGCCCTGAAGCACTTGACCCTGCACTTAGACGCCCAGGTAGATTTGATAGAGAAATAGAAATACCACCGCCAGATAAGAGAGCTAGGCGTGAAATACTATCTGTTCACACTAGAAATATGCCTCTAGCCGATGACGTTGATCTTGACAAGATAGCCGAGATCACTCATGGATATACTGGGGCGGATATAGCCGCCCTCGTTAAAGAAGCCGCTATGAGCGCCTTACGGAGATTTCTACAAGCTGAAAACATAGACCTTAACCAGCCAATACCAGCTGAGAAGCTTGAAAAATTAAAGGTCACCATGGAGGATTTCTTAACAGCTATGAGGAGTGTTCAGCCAACGCTCATTAGAGAAGTGTTCGTCGAAGTCCCTGAAGTTAGGTGGACTGATATTGGAGGTTTAGATGACATTAAACAGGAACTTAGAGAGAGTATTGAGTGGCCTATGAAATATCCACATGTATTTGAGAAAATGGGTATTCAGCCAGCTAAAGGCATTTTACTATTCGGTCCGCCTGGTACAGGTAAGACACTACTAGCTAAGGCGGTAGCAACTGAGAGTGGTGCTAATTTCATTGCTATTAGAGGGCCAGAAGTACTCAGTAAATGGGTTGGAGAATCTGAGAAAGCTATTAGACAGATCTTTAGAAGAGCACGTATGGTAGCACCTGCAATAGTTTTCTTCGACGAGATAGACTCGATAGCGTCGATTAGAGGCAGCGATCCTAGTGGTGTAATAGATAGAATTGTTAATCAGCTCTTAACAGAATTAGATGGTATACAACCATTACGCAGAGTTACAGTTATAGCTGCAACTAATAGGCCAGATCTACTGGATCCCGCCCTTCTTAGGCCTGGCAGATTTGATAAATTAATCTATGTGCCGCCACCAGACTTTAAAGCTAGGATAGAGATATTTAAAGTTCACACTAGGAAAACACCTCTACTAGAAGATGTCGACATCGAAGAACTAGCTAAGTTAACAGAGGGTTATACAGGTGCTGATATAGCAGCCGTATGTAGAGAGGCTATAATGATCGCGCTGAGAGAAGTATATGTGAAGAGCGGCTCTCTCCAAGTAGTTAAAGTAGGAAGAAAACACTTCTTAGACGCTCTTTCAAAAATACCACCAAGCTTAAGTAAAGCAGATATTGACATGTATGAGAGACTAGCACGAGAAATTAAGAAAATGGGGACTAGTGGAGGATTTAGAAGAGTTCAATTACCATACGGCTAGTGAAACTGCAAAGAGTGTGTTAGCATAGTGAAGAGTAGAGAAATAAGAGAGTTCACTATACCAGCTTCATTTATAAAACTAATAAGAGAATTAGGTAAACTCGCCGAAAAACTTGTAAAATATAGATTTAGATTTCTACTCGTAATATCAGGCTCTGAACTATACAAGCTTGGCTTACTATCCGCCAAGGCTGTAAACTACTATGTGAAGAAGTATAGAAGTGAGAGTAAGAATAGTGAAGTTAAAGGGCTCTACGTCTATCACGATGAATTCCCTGAGGCTGTTGAATTAAAAGAGGTTTTTGAAAATAGAATTTTATCTGAAAACCTAGTAGAGTTTGAA
Source organism: Desulfurococcaceae archaeon (assembly GCA_020833225.1). Lineage (GTDB taxonomy): Archaea > Thermoproteota > Thermoprotei_A > Sulfolobales > Desulfurococcaceae > UBA285. The sequence goes on along the minus strand of JAJHQS010000001.1, from coordinate 104,761 downwards.
TTTGCCGTTTATGAGAAAAGCGAAAAATATCTTGGTACCACAATTCAAGTACTTGTAATGGATCTTACAAAAGACTTAAAACCAAATGATGTGGGGAGACTCGTAGGCATTGTAGAGGGTGGAGGACTAATAGTATTTTTAACACCACCATGGGATAACTGGGATACGTTTAAAACTATTTTCAAGGAGACATTGACAGTGCCTCAGTTTCCTGAACCTAGACATGTCTTTATAACTTGGTTTAAAAAGAAATTATTAGAACACGATGGTATAGCGATATACGACGCTGATAACAATAGAATTCTTAAGAAGCCTCTATTAAAGAGAGAGGCCTCTAGCATAAAGCAAATTATCGAAATACCTAAAGATAGAATCTTTCCTAGAGAAGTCTATGAGCTCGCGCTCACAAAAGATCAAGTGAACGTAATAAAGATCATTGAGAATTTCTATGAAAGACCAAAGAAAAACTCAAAGAAAGTATTTGTGTTAACAGCTGATAGAGGTCGTGGGAAAAGCTGTGCTATAGGTATAGGTATAATAGGATTTATACATTGTTTAAAGAAAGTAAAACCTAGGGTTAGAGTTCTCATAACCTCTCCTGAGCCTAGTAACGTTCAGTCTTTAATGATGCTTGCTTCAAAGACGCTTGAAAAGCTTGGGTTTAAGTATGAGACTAGTAAAAAAGAGGGCTATATTGTTGAGCTAAGGGGTCTTGGTTTTAGTATTGAATACTGGGAACCCATAGTTATACCTAAGCTTAAAGGAGACCTCGTAGTAGTTGACGAAGCAGCGGGGATTCACGTACCACTTCTTTATAAAATCCTTGAAGCTCACGATAGGCTTATATTCTCAACAACTATTCATGGGTATGAAGGTTCAGGCAGGGGTTTCTCAGTTAGGTTTTTAAAGAAATTAAAAACTATGGAGAACACTATATTATACCAGTACGAAATGGAAGAGCCTATTAGGTATAGTTTAAACGATCCTATTGAAGAGTGGCAGTTTAAGACACTCCTATTGGATGCCGAACCAGCTGATCTTGATGAGAAAGATCTAGAAGACATAGAGTTAAAGAGGCTTCTATATGTTAAATATGAATCGGAAAAGTTATTCACAATGGAAGATGAGCTAAGACAATTATTCGGTATATATGTATTAGCACACTATAGAAATGAACCAGATGATCTCGGAATGTTGGGCGACGCTCCACATCACTTTATAAGAGCTGTAAAGACTAGTTCTGGTAAAATAGTGTGTGCTATACAAATAGCTCAAGAAGGCCCCATAGATGATGAGACCGCTATAGAGCTCCTCAAAGGCGGCAAGATCCCTGGAAACATATTACCAGATAGGTTCTTAAAACACACAAGATTACTAGAATTTGCAGGTAGTGTAGGATGGAGAATAGTTAGAATTGCAACACATCCCGCTGTTCAAGGTAAAGGTATTGGTAGTTGGGCATTACAAAAAATATTTGAAGAAGCCTCTGAGAAAGGGCTTGACTGGGTTGGTTCTGGTTTTGGCGTAACAGAGGAATTATTAAGATTTTGGATCAAAAATGGTTTTAGCGTTATTCATATTAGCCCTGAGAGAAACCCTGTAAGCGGTGAATATACAGTACTAGTTATTAAACCGCTTAGTGAAAAAATCTCTAAACTTGTAGAAATAGCTAAATATGAGTTTAAAGTGAAGTTACTTAATAGTATAGCTGTGAACTATAGAGAATTAGAACCTGAAGTAGCAGTACTATTACTAGATAGTGAACCATATATCTGTAGTAATCCCAATGAGTATTTCACCCTAATCAATATTGATAGGTTATGGACTTATTGTATAGGACCTATGACTTTTGAGGCCGCAGCAGATTTGATGTTTAAGATCGGAAGACTTCACTGGATACTCCCCAGAGAAAAAAGACCTACACTTAGTAGACTTCAAGAACTCTTATTAATTACGAGAGCTCTCCAGGGACGTTCTTGGGATGAAGCTTCAGAGCTCCTTAAAAAACCTGTTAAAGTTCTCCAAGAAGAAGGACACAAAATAGCTTGTGTATACTTCGAATACTTAACTGGAAAGTCTCCAGATAAGTTTCTTCCAGGAGTTCACGTAGATCAGTATAGACAGGTAACTGGTGTTGTCTTCTGACACAGATCTTTAGAGTAGACCCTTTTAATCCCGATCCACTCGTTATTAAACAAGCTGCCGAGATTCTCAGAAATGGTGGTATAGTTGCTTTTCCCACTGAAACAGTTTACGGACTTGGCGCTATAGTATTTAATGTGAACGCTGTGAAGAAGATCTTTATAGCTAAGAATAGGCCTTTTGATAATCCATTGATAATTCATATAGGTGATTTGAAGATGTTAGACCTTGTCGCAGTAGACATACCTGAAAAGGCATTTAAACTCATAGGGAAATTCTGGCCTGGGCCCTTAACTCTAGTTTTACCTAAAAATCCCAAAGTACCCAAAATTGTTTCTGGAGGTCTTAACACCGTCGCTGTACGTATGCCAGCTCACCCAGTTGCTCTTGCACTTATAAGAGAGATAGGCGAGCCTATAGCTGCACCGAGTGCTAACTTAGCTGGTAAACCAAGTCCGACCACCGCTGAACATGTTATTAAAGATCTTTATGACAGAGTAGATGCGATAATAGATGGAGGTGAAACTCTCTACGGTGTGGAGTCTACTATTATCAATATACTAAGTAACCCACCTACATTACTGAGACCTGGTGCTTACCCTGTAGAAGAAATCGAACGCGTGCTCGGTGAAAATGTTGTTGTACCAAACTACGCTAGAGGCTTAGAAGAAGCTCTTACCGCTTTAGCTCCAGGCATGAAGTATAGGCATTACGCACCCGAAACTCCACTAATATTAATTGATCCCGTATCAAGAGATCAAAGATTACTTGTCGAGAAAACCTTATCTGCTATTAGAGAATACCATAGCACTTACTCTAAGATATGCGTAGTAGCATGTAGAGAAACTGCTGGTCTATATAAGCATGTTGAGAAAACCCATGTAATTGAAATTGGATCTAGGGATAACATGTTTGAAATAGCCAAGAACCTATATAAGGTGTTAAGAACACTTGATGAATTAAAATGTGATATTGGAATAATTGAAGGTTTTGAAGACCATGGCTTAGGTCTTACAGTAATGAATAGGCTTAGAAAAGCTTCTTATAAGAGAATATCAGCTTAGAGGACATCTCTCGTTACTCTCTCAACTACGAGTTTGAAGTCACCCAGTACTTCGCGAAGCACCCTGCTAATAATATTATAAACATAATTATCAATAAAACCACCATAAAGTCTAAGTACAGCTTCATTAAAACCCGGATAAAGATGAAGACTAGCTACTATTATATTATTATAAATTATCCTAATACTATAAGAATGTCTTTCAGCCCATAGGCCGCGTTTTCTAAGTTCATTTATAAGTCTATTTAATCTCTTAACGTCTATACTTCTTATAAACACATTATCACTCAAATTCTTCAAATACTATAATCCTTAAAAGCTAAAAACACCGACCAAAATATATTTCTACAATGGGATGATTAGGCTCTACAAGGGCTGAGTAGTTGATGTGCCCGCGCAGGGATGACTACTTCTTGAAGAAGAATTCATGACACTGGTAAAATTAACGTGAGTTATAAGTATTAATTCACCGTGTAAAATCACTTATATCATATTCCTCAAACTCCTTTATTTTTCTAAATAATTCTTCATCTGTTAATCTTACTGCTTTTCTCTCTAAAGCCTTTGCACACTTGCCATCAGGCAGTAAGCTATTAATTCGACAAGTCGCATATTGACATTCACCACCAATACAATCACTTCCCGTAAGCCTACACTGAGGCACTCTGAGTATGCGTCCTTTGATAGGTTTATTTGCAATAAACAATGCATCTCTTCCACACAGAAAGAGCGGGCATAGAGGATTACATTTATCCATTAATGGTTGAGGTTGTACTTTAATCTCTTCGACTCTACTAGTAAAACGTGGTGGCTTATCGCGAGGATAAAAAGATCTATCTCTACTAGTAGAGTCACGCTTAGAATGCTCTTTAGTACTTCTCATAGAGGCACCTAGTATTGAGCTGGGGCACCGTATGATATATAGGCGTGAAAGGGCTTAATATTCTTTCATTTCTACGATTAAGGTTTCCACCAACTAAACACATAGTAGTCTACTCTACCACTATAGACAGCGACCACGAGCTTTTTTCGAACAGAATGTAGTAATCTACCAGCTCTCACAAATTCTATAGGATCGGCCTTATCTTCTGCGTTATATACTAAAACTCCAAAAGGCGCATGATCTACGCCGGGACCATATCGGTAGACAAGATAATCACAGCCGAATTTTAATCCTCTCCTTACGACAAATCCACGCTTCTTAAGATCCACATACACGTTGTAGAGAGCTTCAAATCTCTCTATGTTTTTTGAGCTGAAAACTAGTAGATCATTTAGATTAAGTAGTTTATTATCTTTAACTACTTTAACTTTACCTTTTTCCACAAGATATGCAGCCTCTATCAGTGAAAGCTCAAGTGGTGCTGTAATATCTTTACTTCTAGGCTTATTTACGCCTAGAAAAGTTCCATAATATCCACTCCAATATATTCTATTAGCACAAGAGTAGTCTAATACTACTGCTCTATTATGTAACACATATGCATAGCATTCTTCAGTTTTTTCTACGTCATCGCCGATTTCACTAGTATTAAGTATCGTAATTCCTCACCTGCATTTTTCAAAAAATCACTTATTTCTTCTAAATGCTCATATATGTCTTTTAATATTAGAAGAGCAGAAATATAACCCGCATACTTACTATAGATCTCAAAGAGGCCTCTTCTAAACCTCTCATCAACATCTTCCTCAATAGTAAACACCCTATTAAGAGCCTCTAGAGCTTTCTTCGGAGATACTCTCAACTTATCTATAGAAGCCTCTAGAGCATCTAATTGTTCTCTAAGCATTTCTATGAAGCGTATAAACTCGCCCGCTGCATCTTTACCCACTAAGACGTCGTTCTCGATCATTAATACAAATCTATAACCCACGCTGTCAAGGTGCTGTATAATTCTATCTAAAATACGGGTTATTTCAATATAGCCCTTCGTGAACATCGCTATTTCACTGTTCTTAACAAGGTATTCCATTATTAAAACTTTCTGTTCCTCACCCCTCTCTTTAATATTTCTAACTTTACTATAAATATCAACTGCACGCTTCTTTTCAACATTAATATCACTATACACATTTACAAGAGATTTCAACATTTCAATCTCATCTCTCACAATTCTACATAGGTTTATCAAGTACTCTGTAGCTGTGAGTTCTACTAGAGTGCTGCTCCCCTCTATAGACACAGCGTTTTTCACCACTACTCTGCTCTAATCTCGTGAAGAAGTAATAGATTAAGAGGTATTTAAAACAGACTCTTCTCTCTACACTATAAAGTAATTTTTAAATTAACATAATATGGGTGAATGCTTTTGCCCTACCTGGTCATTGATGCTCTTGCACGCGCTGTTGGCGAGCGCTATTCTACATTTGACGTAGTAGGCGCTGGACCCCGTGTTGTTGCAGGCATACTTGAAGACTTTGAAGAGACAACTCTACTACCCTGCGAGAATGTTGTTAGCAATATTGAGCTTGTAAGAGAGTTTGATGCTGTTTTTATCTCAGCCATGAGTAGTGATTATGAAGCATTGAGGAGACTTGTCATGAGATTAAAAAATGTGCAATTTAAAGGGTTTATTGTAGTAGGCGGTCCCATAAGTTTTGAGTATAGTAAAGTGCTCAGAGAGCTTCCAGTGGATTTTGTAGTTGTTGGAGAAGCCGAAATACCCCTTAAACACCTCGTAAACTGCCTTAAAAATGGGGGAGATGAAAATTGTCTTGAAAAGACACCGGCATTAGCGTTTAGAAGGAAAGGCGAGATCGTTTTAACGTCAAGACATATATACACACCTAAAGATGTTCTTTCAGCTATTAAACCGTGGACTAAGGTAAACTTATCCTACAAGCCTACGTGGATTTATAGATTTTACGTCGAAGTCTTAAGAGGTTGTAGTAATTTTGTTAGACCGTTAATTAAAAGTGGTGAACTGAACTGCTTATTTTGCATGAAGTGTCGTAGTTCTAATCTCTCTGAGAGACTTTTATGTCCTGCTAACATACCTCCAGGTTGTGGTTTTTGCAATGTCCCCTACATGTTTGGTTACCCAAGAAGTAGAAGTGTAAAGTCTATAGTTAACGAGGTTGAAGAGCTCATAGAGCATGGAGCTAGGAGAATAGTTCTAAGTGCGCCAGATTTCTTAGATTATTGTAGAGAAGAACTTGTAGGAGGAGTGTTAACAGATCCCTGTAATCCGCCTCCAAACATTAGTGCTATTGAGGACCTTTTAAACGCCTTATTTTCCATCAGAGATGTAAATAGAGGTAAAGTTGTAGTTATGATTGAGAACATTAAGGCTTGTCTTGTGAACGAGGAGATCGGTAAAGTCCTCGGAAAATACCTTAAAGACACAACTGTACATATTGGTTTAGAAAGCGGGTGTGACTGGTATAATGACAGGGTTCTCGGTAAGCCAATAGGGTTAAGCCACGTATTACAGGCCTGTAAAATTCTAAGTGAGGCTGGTTTAAGACCATATGTCTACTTAATGCATAATTTACCTTTAGCTAGTAGAGAAGTGTATTTAAACACTATGAGAGCTGTAGAGGCTCTTGGGAGAATAAGTGTTGAGAAAATTACGCTTTACAAGTATATTAAGCTACCGGCTACGGCTTTTGAAAAAATATTAGAAGAACGTAGAGAAGAAAATGTAAGTGAAATCATTAAAGAGCTTAAAAAACTTGTTAATAGATATAATACTGCTATGAAGAGACGCTTAATTGGCGAGAGAGTAGAAGTATATATAGTTAAGAGTAATGAGGGTTATTACGGATACCCCATTAAACACGGCCCAGTTGTAGTAATCTCCCCTAGGAGTATTCCTCGTCGTGAAATAAGTGGATGTAGAGGAGTTGTTAAGATACTGGATATTAGTAGTAGAGTTATTAAAGGCGAGTTGATTGACGTCTTAGAGTGTCCACAAAATATTTAAGCTTCTCAGCTAGGGTAATTGCTCTATTAGCTTCATTTATAAGATCTTTATTCTTAAGTATAGATGCCGCTGTCTCAAGAATACTGGTTAAATAGGGGATACTCACTAATATTAGCATTCTATGGTAAGTACTAATATACTTAAATAACTTATCATCTTGTTGTATTTCTTGAAGAATATTGTTACTCTTCTCTAGAACATTAATAGTTAATGATATAGAGCTTTCTACGGAGTTAATGAATCCTATTACTAATTTAACATCATTAGAAATCGTGGCTATCTTACCCTCTTCAAGTAGGTTTTCGAAACGCTCTATTAGATCTTTTAAACTCTGGAAAGCTTCATGTACGCTCATTATTTCTTAACCTTTCTTATAGTAGCTATACTATTATCAGCTACACCTTGTTTCTCTAGGTTAGAAGGATATACATACACTATTTCTTCTCCCGGCTTAGCCTCAATTACTTCTGCCATAAAAGTAGCTTTTTTCTTACCCGCAACAACTATCTCTACAACATCACCACTTTTCACACTAAGAATTTGTGCTATTGTATTAGGCACTTTTGCTACTGGCTTATTTAAACTTCTATCAAATCGTATTCTAATTCTCTTCTCAGGCACGCTCTCTTTCTTCTTACTGAGAATTTCTGATGCAGGAGGTATAATTGCAATAAGTTTTGAAATATCTATTTTCGACTCCTTAATCTCCTCTCTGCGAGATTCTTCACTCAATATAAATCCCCCATAATTAACTTACTCATAACTATAAATTTATTTATATGCTAAAAGCCGTATCGATCTTGAATGAGTCATGGGAGAAGCAGATAGTTAGCTGAGTTTACTGGAACATATTTAAGTTGAGCTCTCTCAGAATTAAAGTGTTAAGGTATTCTGGGAGCTTGTTAATATCTATTCTAATTTGTTGTGTAGTATCTCTGTCTCTGACTGTTACAGTGTTGTCTTCTAGTGTCTGGTAATCGACTGTCACTGCATATGGTACACCGATCTCGTCTACTCGAGCATATCTTTTTCCGATACTACCTTCTTCGTCATAGAGCACTCTGAAACCTCTTTTCACAAGATCCCTATATATGCTCTTAGCAATGTCGATCATTCTTTGATGTTCTGGTTTCTTACCAGCTACTAAGGGGAAAACTGCTACATGATATGGAGCTATATGTGGCGGCAATTTTAAGACGACTTTTCCATCACGTTCGCTATAAGCATATTCTAATACTACGTAAAACAACCTCTCAACACCAAATGAGGGTTCAACAACGTGTGGATAGATCTTCTCTCCATGTATTTTCACTTCTTCTTTTTTAATAATAAAACACTCTCTAGGAAGACTTATACCAGCAGCTACTACACTATTGTTAACTAAGAGCTCTCTAAAAAGTTCTTCAGGATTATGCTGTGAAAGCTCTCTCATAACCTCTGAGTATTTTGAAGCACCAAGTAGTTTCAAGATTTCTTGGGGGTTAGGATATGCTACCTCTATAGTTTTAATTATAGGAGCTTCATACTTCCTATAATATGTTAAATCAGCCTTACTGAACTCTGCATGTCTCTCGAGATCATATGTTGTTCTATAAGCATAGCCTGCAACCTCGATCCAACCATATCTTGACGTGTAAACCTCTTGATCAAATGTCTGAGCAGAATAATGTGCTCTTTCATGTGGAAGTTTCTCAAAAAACCTTATTTTACCTGCCGGTATTCCAAGACTTTTCACAAAGAGGTTTCCAATACCCATCCAGTATGCAAGCCATGCCGACTTAACAACTCTATTCTCTATTAACTCTTTCACTGTAATTTCAATAGGTTCTTCAATACCCTTCATCCTCATATCGGCTGTTACAACTCTAAGCTTTTCATTCATAACGCTTTCAGAAATATTCTTGCTTTCTGCAGATTCTCTTTCAGGGTCAAAAAAGAACTCTACTTCCATAATTGTGAATTCTCTTAGTCTTAAAAGTGCCTGGCGAGGTGAAATCTCGTTCCTAGCCACTTTACCTACCTGTGCTAATCCTAGAGGAAGCTTCTCACCAACTACTCGTAGTATTTTCGCGAAATTTATAAACATGCCTTGAGCATGTTCTGGCCTTAAATAACCTGGTGAACCTTTATATGGACCTATTTCAGTGGCGAATAGTAATAGTGCTGATGATGCCGGCTTAAATATACCACCGCACTCAGGGCACTTTAAATCGTATTTCCTTATAACTTCATCTATTTCTCGTAGTGAGCGGCCTTCTACATCTATACCGGTAAACTCTTTCACCAAGTGATCTGCTCTGAAGACTTTACCGCAACTTGAACATTCAACCACAGGATCCGTAAAGTGCTCTTCGTGGCCACTAGCCTTGAATACCACTCGTGGGTTAATAATCGGTGTCTCTATCTCGATGACATTTTCCTGTGAGTAGACAAAGAACTTTAGCCATAAGTCTATAATACTCCTCTTAATGAAAACGCCAACTGGGCCAAAGTCGTAAAAACCAGCTACTCCTCCGTAAATTTCAAATGAGGGCCAAAATATACCTCTCCTCTTAGCCAGATCTATTATCTTGTCGTGTAAATCGCTCTGAGCCAAAATAATCAGCCCTACTTTTAGACTCACAAAGCTTAGATTTAATATAAGATTAAAAATGTTCTGTAATAAGATATCACATGTCAATAAGATAAGAAAATATTGCTTCAGGAGCAGAGGTGTTGTCTAAGTGGCTTGGAGGGTTATTTTCCAAGAACCTGTCTTCGGCTGTGTTGAGAACGAGAAGTCCCCTATAGGTGTGGTGGGGATTCCAATAGATCACACTAGCACATATAGACCTGGGTCTAGGTTTGCTCCAGCTAAGATCAGAGAGGCATCCTGTAATATCGAATTATACTCCTTAATATCAAATTTATTTCTCGACAATGTGGGTTTTAGAGACTACTTTGACTTGCAATTACCTCCCAGCGACATTGAACACGTATCTAATTATGTGAGAATAGGGCTTAAAAACATATTAGAAGAACATCGTGGTTTACTCATTATTCTCGGTGGCGAGCATTTATTAACATATTTCTCCGTGAAATCTATGTTTAAGGATATTGATACACTCGTAATCTTTGACGCTCACTTAGATACTAGGAAGGAGTATTTAGGCTCTACACTCAATCACGCTACTTTTCTCAGAAGACTCTTAGAAGAGTACTCTGATTTAAACGTGGTTCATATAGGTTCAAGGGCTTACAGTAGAGAAGAAATTGAATTCATCTCGAAGAAGTGTGTAAAGTTCTTTAATGTAATAAGAATTCAACGCAGAGAACTTAGTTTCAAGGATCTTGGGCGCATATACATAAGTGTAGATATGGATGTCTTTGACCCTGCTTACGCTCCTGGAGTTTCAAGCCCTGAACCTTTTGGAATAGATCCCATAGTATTCATGGATATTCTCAAACACATATATGAAAGCTCTTCAAAAATAGTCGCAGTAGATATCGTAGAAGTTAATCCCCTAATAGACCCCAGTAATATAACAAGTACTCTTGCAGCAAAAATAGTTCTAGAAGTCTCTGGGTTATACATAGTGAGACATAAAGAGGAACAAATGTAGACATAGTAAATCTAAAATTACCAGTTTAGATAGCTCTTATAATTCTATATGACTTAGCTACTTTATACACTATTTCATAGGTACACTTAGGGCATCTTACTTGTCTTCCATATATCCTAAGAATCTCCTCTGGATCAAATACATAACCACACTTACCACACTTATACTTAGCCATGTTTTCACTCTCATAATCCTTAAAATTACCGATATTCATGCCAATTATAATAATACATTTTTAAGCTTTTAAAACATAGTATCACGTGGTGGTGATATACTAAGTTATGTCTACAAGTATTCGTGGAGAGCTGCCTGAAGAGGTACTTGAAAAACTATTAGTAGAACAACCTTTAATAAAAGTTAGACTTGACACGAGAAAATTTGGTAAAGCAGTAACTGTTATTGACGGCTTACCAAATGATAAGGATTTGTTAAAACAATTAGCAAAGTTTTTTAAGGTGAAACTAGCTACGGGAGGCACTTTTAGAGAAGAGGAGGGCAGAATAGAGCTCCAAGGTGATCAGAGGCAAAAAGTAAAACAACTACTTATCGAACAACTCGGAGTAAACCCAGAAAACATTATAGTAATGTGACCATTATCAACATATATTATAAGTTCATTTAAATTTAGAAATTTTATTTTTCCCTTTAATATATAAAACCTGGCATCTTCTTTATCCCTTAGGAAGTAGAGATCTCCAAAGGGTATTTGTTGAATTATTTACTCCTCTATTTTTATGCTTAAGGCCTCAATGAGTTCTTTATACCTATTTCTCACAGTAACTTCAGTAACTCCAGCTACACTTGCAATTTCTTTCTGAGGTCTTTCAATGCCTAATTTTTCACATGCGAAATATACAGCTGCAGCTGCTAATCCTACTGGGTCTTTACCACCTGTTATTCCGTATTCTCTAGCTTCTTTAAGGATCTCTATTGCCACTTTTACAACTGATCCTGGTAGTCCCAGTGCATGTGCTATTCTTGGGACGAAATCTGCAGGATCAGCCGTTGACACCTTAATACTTAGTTCTCTTAATAGTAGTCTATAACATCTCGCAATATCTTTTCTCTCTACACGAGAATACTCAGCTATCTCGTCAAGTGTTCTAGGCAGCTTCCTTATTCTACAAGCGAGATATATTGCTGCTGCAACTACACCCTCAATACTTCTACCTCTTACAAGACCCTTTTCCACGGCTTCTCTATATATTCTAGCCGCTTCTTCACGAATATAAGATGGGAGATTCATAAGGGCTGTTAATCTATCAAGCTCGTTCATTGCCTGAACGAGGTTTCTCTCTATACTTGTTAATACCCTAGTTCTTGCCTGCCACTTCCTCAATTTACTTAACTGATATCTCTTATTAATAAGTGATTTACCTGATGCATCACGATTCATGTAATCTATTACTGTAGAAAAGCCCATATCGTGTACTGTTGGTGTTATAGGACCACCTGTCCTAGCTCTTTTCTCTTCTTCCTCAGGTGTAAATGCTCTCCACTCTGCTCTATCATCAATAACTCGATCCTCTATAACCTCGCCTGTCTCTAAGCATACATACTCTGACCTCGCAACATCATATACAACTTTATCAGGCGGACACTTATCCTCTTTTTCACTACTTGTTAGTGATTGTTCAGGAGAAGAATTAGCCTGACTAGATTCTTCTTCTAGAAACACCACTTAAACCACCTTTTAAGCCATAAATCTTTTCACAAACCCCCTTATAAACTTAACGCAAAGCTTATAAACAGTTATCATGAATACCCTTATAAATACGTGTTTTAGAGTTAAAAGGTCTTTTATAATTAAAATATACATGGCTGTAAAGATAGCCGGGTCGTCTAGCGGCCAAGGATGCGGGGCTTTGGCCGAACACGGAGGAAACCCCGTGACCGGGGTTCGAATCCCCGCCCGGCTATTCTTACTTTTAAACCACGCATTCATTAAGCTTCATTAGAAGGAGGTGTTATCTTTATGGAGGTAAGAACTAGGCTTCTTTATCAAGAGGATTCTTATTTAAAGGAGTGTGAGGCCACGGTTACTCTTATTTCTGGGGAGCTAGTGTTTTTTGACACTACTATTTTTCATCCTAGAAGTGGCGGTGTTGATCATGACAAAGGCTATGTGGAGTTTCATGGTAAAAGACTAAGTGTTATCGAGGTTTTCTTAGATAAAGAGAGAAATGATGTTGCTCACAGAGTTTTAGGTGTAAAGAGCTGTGATCTTAAGCCAGGTATGAGAGTTAAACTCGTAATTGACTGGAATAGACGTTATAAGTTAATGAGGCTTCATACAGCTGCACACATAATTTCAAGCATAATGTACAATGAGTACGGTGCTCTAGTATCTGGTGGTAATATAACAGAGGATTATGCATACGACGACTACACTCTTGAAAAACTAGACAAAGATGTCTTTACTAGAGTTATTGAAAAAGCTAATGAAATTGTAAGCAGAGACTTAGAGGTTAAAATATATTGGCTTCCACGTGAAGAGGCTTTACGAATACCTGGAATTGTAAAGTTAGCTTCGAGAACACCGCCTGACATAAAGAACTTAAGAATAGTTGAAATACCAGGCGTAGACATACAAGCTGATGGCGGCCCTCACGTGAGAAAAACTAGTGAGATAGGGAAAATAGTGTTTCTAAGAGCTGAGAGTAAAGGTAAGGCTAAGAAGAGGCTTTACTACAGTGTCCAGCCATAATTACCACAAATGAATATTTAAGACACATACAATAACTACATATAATGGCCCGATGAAGCACCGTCGGGAGACTACCCACTGATTACATAGCTGTGAAGAATCCCCTGGCTATGAGGGCTGGTGATGAACTTTCAGCGGACAGATATTTTAAAGCACTGCTAAGTGAAGAAATAGGTCGCGGCTGAATTAAGTAGAGTACTAAATTTAACGCCATAAAAGCTGTGTTATGTTTCCCACAATATACTAAGTGTTATTAGGTTTTAAGACCTACTTTGTATATGAGAGCCGGGGTGCCCGAGCGGTCTAAGGGGGTGGGCTCGAGCTCCAGCGATAGGTAAAGAGAGACCCACTGCCCCTTTGAGGGGCACGCGGGTTCAAATCCCGCCCCCGGCGCTTAATTGTTTAGGGATTTCTATGTATGTTAAAGCTAGGTTTTATGAGCATCTAGATAAAGATATTGTAAAATGTGGAGTTTGTGAAAGATCTTGTATCCTTAAGAGTGGTCTACGTGGTGTTTGCAAAAACTATGTAAATATTAATGGCGACCTCTACCATGTTGGTTATGGTAAGTTAAGTGCTATTGAGAGTAGACCTATTGAAATTAAGCCGCTTTATCACTACTGGCCTGGATCTACAGCTTTGACATATAGTAATTATGGCTGTAATTTTTATTGTCCTTGGTGTCAAAATGATCATTTGAGTTATAATGAGCCTCCACAAGATGGACACATAATTCCACCTGAAGAACTGGTTAAATTAGCTATATTGAACGGCGACGAAGGTCTCTCAGCGAGTTTTAATGAACCTATAACAAATTTAGACTATATAATAGATGTCACTGAGATAGCTATAAAATACAACTTATACTCTATGATGGTAACAAACATGTATTTTACCACGAGATCGCTAAAAGCCGCTATAGAGGCAGGTGTAGATGGTTTTTCAGCTGATATTAAAGGTTGCCCAACTATGAAGAGGGCCTTAGTAGGAGTAGATCACAGCGTGATCTTTAGAAACGCCAAGATCGCGATTGACATGGGCGCACATGTTGAAATAGTATACTTAGTAGTAACTAACACAAACGATTTTGATGAGTGTGTTGAGTGGATTATTAATAATCATTTAAAAGAATTAGGACCAGAGGTCCCTCTTCACATTAATAGATATTACCCAGCACATAGATGGCGTGAACCTCCAACACCTATAAGTCGTTTACGTGAAATTCGAGACTATGCTGTAAAAGAAGGATTAAAATATGTATACATAGGCAATATATGGAACCCGGAGTTCGAGTCAACTAAGTGCCCAAAGTGCGGTAAAATACTTATACACAGAAGTAATTATAGAATATTAGGAGTATACTTAGATTACTCAAATAATAAATATACGTGTAAAAGATGTGGTGAAGTCATTCCTATAAAAGGCAAAATTATCTTAAAATAACCATTTTAAAGACCATGAGATTTCTGAAACTATCGAAATATTTGTGGAGAATTTATATAAAATAAATTCTCAATAGATACATGGGTGTGAAAAATGCCTAAAATAGGTTTGAGATTTGGAGAAGCACTTGTAGGCGAGGAACCTGAAATTGCCCACATAGATCTAATAATAGGAGACAAAGATGGCCCTGCAGGTATTGGTTTTACGTTCGGTTTAGCACATCAAACTTATGGACACACAAAATTATTCGCAGTACTCACCCCCAATCTCTTAGTTAAACCAGTCACACTTATAGTGCCCAAAGTAACTATTAAGAATTTAAAACAAGCAGAACTAATATTTGGACCAGCCCAATATGCTGTCGCTAAGGCGGTTGCTGATTCTGTCGCAGAAGGTGTAATACCGAGAGAAATAGTCGAAGACATTGTAATAATATGTGGCGTCTTTATTCATCCAGCTGCAAAAGATCCTAATAAAGTATTTAAATTTAACTATGAAGCTACAAAGTTAGCTATAAAGAGAGCCATGAATGAAGAACCAAAAATAGAAGAAATATTAAGTAAAAAAGACACTGTAGTACATCCATTTTATAAACCCAAATAACAAAAATCTTTTTCACAACTCTTTTGCACCTGTGAGAGCAATTTTTATAATTCCTTTTCCATTAAACAGCTTCATAAAAGCCTGCGACCGATCTATAGTTAGTTGTGATTATTTGTAAGTAATTGTAGCTAATTAACTTAGATTTATTAGCTTCTCTATGTGAATTTACTCGTGGATCATGAGTTTTGGGGTTTGAGTTATTGTCTTCAATGTAGATGAGGGGCTTTGGGGCTAAGTGGAGCCCTGATAGCCCGGGCAGTGATGCGATGAAAACCCAGACAGAGCCCGAGAACCCCGAGGCAAGAGACCTATATTTACAACTACTCACAGATATTCACAAAAATGCCTCGGGGAAACCCCTTTCTTAAAGGAGTAAAAATGGAAAAACTAAAAGCCGGGAAACCAAGAAACTCATAAATACAAACAAATTACTTAGTTTAATAAAGCAAGAGGAACTTAGCGACTTTGAACATCTTTTAGAGTTTTAACTATCGAAACAGCTTCAATTATTGAGAGATAATTGTCAGAAACTTAAGGTAGAGAAGGGGGTTCTTGATTAGATCTCATAATAAATTAAAGAGGATATATGTGATTGAAGTGCGGGGGGTGGGATTTGAACCCACGCAGGCCTACGCCATCGGGTCCTAAGCCCGACCCCTTTGACCAAGCTCGGGCACCCCCGCACTTTTCCAGTAGACTTATATACCTATTTTTCCGGGGTTATAAATGTATTTCATATATTCATTTATGGCCTGTTTTAGTGTTTTTTTCGCATAATCATAAAGGTCCTCAGTAATTAATCTGCTTTCAAGAGCTTTGTTTAATTCTTCTTCGTCAATAACTTTAACTTGACCATTAGGTAGGATCACTATATCTACAAGTAGATCATGGTATTTTATCAGCCCTGGAGCTATTTCGGGAGGAGTGTTGATGTTAATATAACTGCCAAGCCATTCTCCCTCTCTATAGTAGTTATGTACTAATATGGGCTGATCACTCCTAACAACCACGTAGTCAATATCACCTGGTTTTTTCTCAACATTTAATCCATCATAAATACCACTAGACTTTATTACTCTCTTAACTATCAGTAGTATAGAATTATCATTTAAGACAGAAACTCCTAAGACCTCTCCTTCACGTAGAGAAATCCTTTCACCTGTAGGCTTAATGTGTATAAACTCTACTTCACGCCTTTCTCTAAGCTTCTCACATATATAATTCAAAATTTTTAATGATATTTCGTGACAACACATCGCATTAGTAGTAATGCTTTCCAGTAAATCAACAAGATCACTTAAACCAGAAGATTTTAATGAGTGATGCATTTTAATAGTTGGAGTAACACTGCTCCTAATCTCATCTAGTATACTCTTAGCTAGACTAGTAACTCCTATTAATCCTATAAACTCGCCATCCCGGAGCTTCATTGGACCATTTAAACTCTGAGCTCTATTAATTAAATTTCTATATTCTGCGAGGAGTTTATTTATTTCCTCAAGAACTATTTCACTACTAGCATACTTTGAACTACTTCTAAAGTGAACTCCAAGACCACTACCCATAAGTCTAGTGAGAGCTATCGACGACAATTTAGCTCTAACCTTGCTATCTTTAATATGTTCTGAGAACGTTATTTTGGGATCGCCATGCACAAGTGCCAAGATCTTGCCGCGAATTGTGAAATTCCGAGTAAGTAAAATCTTCTCGCCGGGTTTTAATGGAGCTTTTTTTACACCTACTATAACACTAGAACCAGGGTTTTCCCTACAGGGTGATAATATACCAGTGAAATCTCCTAAATTCACCTTACAGAGTTCTCCTAATCTCTCCATGACTAAACCCTTATACACCGCATAAAGCTCTACGCTAGATCGCCATGTGAACACGTATTTTAAGGCATCTACAAGTACACTATACACTTGCAACGCCTCTAGGGGAGACCCTATAATCAAGATCTCGTCTTCTATGTCTGTAGTCTTTACCGTTACATCTGCTGGAGACGTATTTGGCTCTATTGAAAATCTCTCTGCAATTTTTTCACTGGCCTCTACGATCTTGAAGCCTCTATCTAACAATATCTTAGAAATCGCCGTAGCATATATACCGCGTACACGCACATTAACAGGGGCCATGAAAACCCCATTTAAAACACTAGTGCTTTAAAACTCTTCCATTCTCGCTGAGAAATAGAGAAAAGAAAATCTAGTTTCCCCATAATTGAATTTTTCACATTTCCTTTTAACACTTACACTTAGTCTTTGACGGTTTCAAGAATTGATATAACCTGCCATATCTTTGTACGAGCATTCAAAGACATGTTTGGATCTTGACTAACCTGTTCTAGTGCACCTATAGCGTTAGCTGCCCTAACACCGGGTGTATACTTTGTATCTTTTAAATAATTAAGGGCTTCTATAGCTGCTCTTCTAATATTCCTAGGTATAGCTGTGTCGTTGACAATTGTCATGAGTATGTACATTGCATTCTTTATCCTAGCTTCATTATCCATGACACGGCTCATTTTACTCACCCCTCTAGAGCTTAGTTGAGTATTTTAGTCTTATATTAGGTTTTCTAATTAACAGTACTATATTACTACTATAATAACCAGTACATAAACTTTAAATCACAGAGCCCTAGTCACAAGACCACGTTTATTCGTGGGGTGTTTAATATGTCAACAAGCATGGATCCAACAAAAATAATGGCAGAGCTTCTTAAATCAGGAGCTATCATGCTTGCAGAAACATGTCCCGTAGAGGGTTGCCATCTACCCTTATTTAAACTGAGGACAGGCGAAGTCATATGTCCTATTCACGGCAAAGTACACATAGTTAAAACCGAGGAGGAAGCTAGAGAGGTATATACTAGGACATATTTATCACATATCCTTGAGAAATTAGAAATATACGCATTAAAAACCATCGAAAATCTCTTAAACTCACCTGATATAGAGCCGACAGAATATATTAAGTGGTTAGAAGTACTCGAAAGAATTCAAAGAATAAAATCACAACTAACATCTAAACCCTAAATTAATGACTTTCTCTCTCAATAATAGTTTTAAACACGAGCTTTCTCACATCACTATAGACATCATTGAGACTACGTGAAGCATCTATGAGAACGAGTAATCCTAGCTCTACTAGTTTTAAGTATATTTCTCTAATTTTATACTGTAGTTCTAGTTTTTCAAATTCAGGAAACCTAGAAGAAATACCTGATTTCCTCTTGATAGCTATTGCTGGTTCAACATCGAGGTATATTGCAATATCTGGTTTTAATATCCATTTATTAACTTCAAGTATCCACTCTATTGGGGCTCCTTGTGCACCCTGATATGCAACGCTACTATAATAATATCTATCACATACAACAACATAACCCTGCTCAAGTGCAGGTATTATCTTAGACTTCACATGTAAAAGCCTATCTAGCGCAAAAGTAAGTGTATCTATGTATGGATCTCTTAGATCACCTAATTTAGTCTTCACTAAATTCACGATCTCAGAGTCTGTAGGCTCAAAGGTATATAGCGTTTTAAAGCCCTTTATTGAGAGCTCATTAATAATCATGCTAGCTACACTAGTTTTCCCAGAACCATCTATACCTTCAAGAACTATAAAAACACCCCTATTCTTTCTTGTAGAGTAATAATACATTTCCACACACCTCTAAGTACACTTTACTATGAATTTTCTTCACAAGCTCTACGAGTTCTTCATACTTCTCAACAATAAAAAGAGGTATTTCAGCAAGTACGCAACCCGCAATTAACATGGGTTCTACTTCTGCTACAAGCATACATCGGGGAGCTATATTGTTCCTCCTCAACGCGTAGATCACGTATGGCGCTACAGTACTTCCTCTTGTACCTTTAAAAATCAATATTTTATCGCGAAAACATACATTTTCTAGATTTATTAAACACCCCTGTTCTGGATCAATCTCTCCGAAGAAGCTTATATGCCCATCTACTAAGACTACCTCTCCGCTACAAGGCCCTGGAATAATGGGCTTTACACTCCCCTTATAAGCCAAAGAGCTCTTTGACAATCTCCTCCACTCTTGCAAGTTTAACTTTAACTCTGTGTATTCTTTCAAGATAAAAGAGAGCTTTACCACTATTAGTCAAAATATAGTCAAATTTCTCTCTAAACTTAGAAACAACAGGACAAGTACCTGTAGCTATATCAACGCCTCTCGCCTTTAATTCTAGAATTATACCTCTATAAAGCTTTGTGAATTCTACTGGAATAGTTACAAGCATCTTACCCCTCCGTATTCTCCCATATTTCCTCATTAATCTCCAAATTTCTAATAGTTCACGTGGACTACTATGAGGACACCCTATATAACCTAGAATACTGTCACCAGAATATTCTCCACCAATGTAATCCTCTAACACATTGTTTTCAACTTCAACCTGCTCTTCCAGCTCTATTTTAAAAGTTCCACGTGGTGTAATCCCCTCTATTACAGCTAGTGCGTGATTACCACTAGCAGCCATAGAAGCTAATATGTTTTTAACTTCATCTAATGATATGTTACATAGACCACGTATATATGGTATTGCCTTAATATTTTCACCTATCCATAAACCTATTGCACCAATAGGCACCTTTAGAAGCGGAGCTGGCATTTTAACCTCTACTCTACCTATGCGATTCTCAAGTAAATGTAAACCAGCTTTATAAGTATAACCTGTAAGAGAAGCGGCGAGGGCTACAGGGCTTCCTTCTCTATTGGTAAATCCTCCATAAATAGAGTTAGCAAATATAACAGCACTACTCTCACCCCAAGCTAGGTGTTCCCCTGGTAATGGTGGCCTATAAAAATAAGGTATACATGTATATACGAGTTTAAATCTCATTTTTTCTAGTGATTCATCAATTAATTTCTGATATCCTGCTAGTGAATTATCTATTATCCTTGAAAGCCCCGAATAATCTATACACCCTGGATTAACGGTTGTAAAGACATTGGCTTTACCTGCTCTTAAAGCTAATTCTCTTATGAATTCAAGTCCATACTTACCTATAGTAGAATACGATATACCAGAGACATGTACATGTTCTACTTTTACAAGCTCTTCAGCACCTAAGGCCTCACCAACTCTCACAATAATCTCCATAGCCTTAGCAATAGCCCAGCCATAATCGCCACGAAGCATTTTCTCTTGTTCAACTGTAAGATACATTAATATAGAACCTTAGCTCTCCTATATTTACTTGCAGGCTCATTTCTAGGCTTAATAGCCATGACGACGACCTTATCGCCTACTCCATCACTACTACGTGGATCTAGAGTACTACCTCTAATATTTGGAATTATAAATATATCCTCACCACCTCTACATCTCGTAGCAATAGCCCACTCCACCATTAATGGATCATCTACGTTCACGTCGTCATCTACTATAATAATGTGTTTTATACTGGGATGTGCCGCTATAGTCGCTAATGCTGCCAATTTAGCATCAGAATAAGAGCATTTCTCACTAACAGATATTACTGCGTGAAGCCACGTAGAACCCCCCTCTGTAAGCCTCACAGCGCTTACACAGGGGACAACGCGCTTAGTCTCAACATAAATTTGAGCTTCACGTGGGAAACCCATGAGTAATTGATGCTCCCAGAGACCTGGGACAATAGCATGTACTACTCTCGGTGTTTTTCTTGATATATATAAGTGCTTCGCTATGAAAACTGGTTGTTCACGCACAGCGTCGACAAGCATTAATATATCTGTAAAGGGTCCTTCAAGCGCTGTCTCTGTTCTCGAGATCACTCCTTCTACTATTATACTGGCCTCGACAGGTACTGGTATATTGTAATAAGGAGTTTTAACGATCTTGTTATTACCAGTTAATGCTGCACCTACAGATACCTCAAATACTCCGAGAGGAGGGCTCATAGCTGCTGCGAGTTCTTGTAGTGGAGTTAATCCCAGTACAAGTGCCACTGGAGTATCTTTCTGTTGTTCACTATACTTAGATATAATGTAGTGTAAATGTCTCGGTACAATTCTTAATACCGCTCTATCCTTTGAAAGCTGCATAGTTCTGTGAAAACTTGCATTACAAATATACTCATAACAAGCTATATACACAGAGCTTGTCAAGTATAATGCCCCATCCTCCTTATAGTATTTTAAAAAAGGCAACTTGTTGAGATCTAAGTCAACCTCTATAAAGTACTCATTAAATTCAACTGTTTCTAATACTTGCGGTGAATTAACAGCTTTTAATAACTTTACATATGCCTCTTCAAGTGTTTTTGCACCTAAGAGGAGTTGTATGTCTCTACGTGAAGTAACAATATTAGAGAATAATATGGTATCTTCTAAAATACCATCAACCTTAAACACTACAAGTTTATCTCTATTTTCATAACTCAATTTTGTTACTAAGTATTCACGATTAATTATACCCATATCAAGCACTTGTTTCCCAGTAATTTGTGTCAAACGTAGTAAGGTCTGTAGATCCACACTATTACACCTCAACGTATTCCTCTGTATAGTCCTGTGTAAGCCTAATCCTAGAGATCTTTAATGTTCTTACAGTACCAGTATAACCGGTTCTCACAAGCACCTCCCTCTTTTCAAAATCTATTTTCCCAATAATACATGGGTAATCATTTCCTTTATCATCTGTGACAGCACAATATAAGTTTTTTTCAAAACCATCTGCAAAAATTTTTATTTTTTCAAAACCCATTTTCTTTAAATCTTCAGTATTATATGATTTAACATTACCATAAACATATAGTGTATTAGGAAGCCACGACGCATATATAATCTGCCCCTCTATGAGCTTACTTAAAGTAGAAGTATCAAATCGCGCCCCCTGTAATAGTGGAAAACCTTCAACGATAACATTATCCAAATTTAACTTCACTAGCGGCGTTTTTTCTAAAAATTCACGATACCTTAAACTACGAATTTGCCTACGTTCTTCACGACTCCTAGTTTTTCTAGAAGTGGGGGCCTCAATTTCATATACAACTATACCAAGTTTTCTATATTTCTCAAATAATCCCTTAAACTCGCTTCCTAGAACAACTATAGTATCTGGCTTAACTTCATTAATGATACTATACTTATAGAGCATGCCGATCTCGTCCTTAATCCATCCGTCAGTATCTATTACTATAGGACTTAAACCCAGATTTTCTGATAGCTGAATAAGCTCTTTGAGCTTACCTATAATACTCTGTGTATAATACTGTGGTTTAATATCACCTATAAATTTCATTGAAATAGGCCTTAACTCGGAGATCCATAACACAGAGCTCTCAGAAGTCCCTAGTGTAATATATCCTGGAGGACCAATATCAGCCTGACCTACATCACCATCTATAACACCTGGTTTCTTACCTCTTCGAAGAGCAAGGTTAAAGATCAATGTTGCAAGCGAGGTTTTACCACAATCTACGCATCCAACTATGACTACTCTCTTACATTCTCCCTCTACAATTTTTAGCGCTATCTCTCGCCTCTTCCTATAGGGATCACTCTCATCAACACTCTGTATTTGTGATTCATTAACCATTATAACATCTATTTCAGCGTCACTAACAGCCTCTACTATGTAATTTCTAGCTTTATGAACAACTGCTTTCTCAGCTGCACAGAGCACTTTGCCATATATATCTATACAACCTGACTTAACTACTAGAGACATTGGACCATATATTTTCAATAACTCTCCTTTAATCAGCCTAATTAAGGGCATTTTTAAATTACCTCTACACCCTCACTAATAGCTATTTTATATGCCGCATATACATCTTTATATCTGAACGGTTTTAGTCCCTTTAACCTCTTCTTTAAAAACCTTATTTCCTCAAGCCTACTTACACTAGGAGTAGACATTTTTTCATCTACAAGCTCTACTGAAACCTTATATTTCTCCTTAACTCTCAATGCAATATCTATAGCGCTAGAGCCCCTACCAATTCTAACTTTTAATAGTTTGTGTGGAATACATGACACCACATAGTCTAGGTCTTTCTCGAGTTCTTCAAAAGTTCCTTCGCTGTAAAATAGTAGTTCTTCATCCCCTAAAGCAACGTAACTTAATTTGATCCCGGGATCAATGCCCACTATTATCAAGTTATATAGATCCCTAAACTTTGTGTTGAGAATGGCTTTTTCAAGCTCTTTACAGTCCCTGTTAGGATCATAGATCACAGTAACATCACTTCTATCAGCTAACTCCCTTAGAAAATATTCATAATCCGTGTAAACTATGCTACCAGATTGAACCTCATCTTTTGAATAATAATAGTGAAAATGCACTCCACGCCTTTTTAAATACCTTGTTACCTGAATAAACCAGACTGGATCATAAATAGCCAAGATCAACTCTCTTCTCTGCAATCCCCACACTAATCTCTATCCTCCCTCCTACTTCAATCTATTATTTACTCTTACTACTAAAAATTGTATATGGTGATGCTTATAACTAGACTCTACACCGGCAACCCATTACTAGATGATATTATTGAGAATGCCCGTTGTATCTTATTTCAAGGTGTCGCCGGCGCCGGTAAGACAACTCTATTACTTACAATTGCAGGTAATCTCTGTAATAAATATCCCTGTGTATACATATCAACAGAAGAGACTGTCCACTACGAGAGGGTGGCAAGAGATCCTGGTAGATATGAAAAAGCACTATTTACAGAGGCGTATGATCTCGATACTCTCCTCAAAGTAGCCATTACGACACCCTTCATTAAGCCAAAATACGTCTTTGTCGACAGTATAAATGCTCTTTACAGACTTGAAGCTAAGAGAGAATCTACGCAGGCGAAACAAGCCCTCATCACGAGTATACTTCTAGAAACCGTGGAGAGAGAGTATGGAAAACTCTTTGCCTCAGCACAAGTAAGAGCAGGCGAGAGCGGTGATGTAGTGGCATCTGGTCTAAGCATGCTTGAGTTCTACTTTGACCTGATCTTCGAGGTTTCAATAGAAGGACCTCAACTAAGGTCTATTCGGCTTTACAAGTCTATTAGACCATTCAAAGTCGAAAAGTTATACTTCTCAATTAGAGAATATGGCATTGAGTGGAGGATATATGTGTGAAAATATATTAGAGTGGATTATTTGCTACTACTTAACGCCAATGATAACTAACGCTATGCCAGTACTTATATCTGGTAATAAGCCTATTGATAACAATGTCTCATTCATAGATGGTAAACCCCTCCTAGGTAAAAACAAGACTTGGGAAGGCTTACTAGTGGGTCTTGTTGGAGCATATATAACTGCATCTACTATTAGTGCTATTTTAAATAAACCAAACCTATTACTGCTAGCTAGTGGTGCAGGACTGGCCGCACTAATAGGTGATCTCGTGGGTGCGTTTATTAAGCGAAGACTTAACATACCTCCAGGAGCACCAGCACCTATCCTAGATCAGTTGGACTTCTACGCGGCTACTACATTATACTATTACCTATTAGACATAGATGACGTTACATCGAGACCCATATACCTACTACTAACAGCACTCATAATAATGATATTACATGTAATATCAAATCTACTAGCCTACGCCGCTGGCTTAAAAAAATCTAAGTTTTAAAAGCTTTAAATAAAACATCACTAACATTTAAAAGCCCTTGAGAAAATGAAGAGAACAAGTGAAATAAACTTATAGAGTTCGAGAATGAGGTGGGCTGATTGGCAAAATATCCAAAAGTAATCACTACATATTGCCCGCGGTGTAAAACACACACAGAGCATAGTGTAACAATATATAAACATGGCAAGAGGAGGAGCTTATCTGAAGGTGAACGTAGATATGCGAGAAAGAAGAAAGGTTATGGTTCTAAGAGAAAACCTGAACAAAAAAGATTTGCTAAGACAACAAAGAAAGTGGTGTTAAAATTAAAGTGTTCTAAGTGTGGCTATACTCTGCATAGAGAAGGCATTAGGCTTAAAAAAGCAGAACTTGTAGAGGTGGTTAAGAAGTGAGGAAGAGAAAAATACCGGTACCTATGCCTAAGAGTAGATTCTATAAAGTTATGTGTAAAAATTGTGGAGCAGAGAACATAATCTTCGACAGAGCTTCTTTTCCAACTAGGTGTAAAGTGTGTGGAACACAACTTGTTAAACCCACTGGAGGTAGAGTGGAAATAATAAATGCCGAGATCATTGCCGAGTTAGGCTAGAAATTACTATTTATTTATTAACTCAAACAAATTTTAATTAACATGGGGGTTTGCCTTGAGCAAAGATCAATTAGTAGGCATATTACTCGTTATAGTATCAGTAATCATTATCATAGTCTACAGCTACTTAATATTGTTTACTGCATACTGGGAAATCGTGACAAAACTCACTCTCGTAATAGCTGTTATTGGTATTTGTGGCATTTTTAGCTGGATAGGTTATACACTCGCAACAACACCCCCACCAAAACCTATTGAAGAAATTGAAAAAGAAATCGAGGAAGAACTTAAAAAGTTAGAAAGCGAATCTAAAGAAAAATCTTCGCAGTAGAATAATTAGTATTCAAGGTCTAATACCGCTCTCTGAATTCACATATAGGGACTTACATGTTAGCACATACTATATTTGCATCTCCTGGAGTAAAAGTTCCCTTAATGGGTAATGAGGCAATAGCACGTGGTTTAGTAGAGGCAGACGTCAGGGTTCTAGTGGGCTATCCAGGTACACCTTCAAGCGAAGTTATAATGACGCTTCAACCCTACAGTAGAGAGCTCGGCATATATGTTGAGTGGGCTGTTAATGAAAGAGTTGCATTTGAAATAGCGCTTGGAGCTTCAATAACTGGAGTACGATCTATGGTTACTATGAAGGCTCCAGGTTTAAATGTCACATCTGATCCTCTACTCTCAGCTGCCTACTGCGGTGTAGAAAGAGGTCTAGTTATACTAGTAGCAGACGATCCCGGTCCTCACACAACACAAACAGAGCAAGATAGTCGCTGGTATGCTAAACTTGCAAAATTACCCATGATAAGCCCATCAAATCCACAGGAAGCCAAAGAATTCACAAAAATAGCTTTTGAAATTAGTGAAGAACTTAAGCTACCTGTAATACTTAGAACAACAACTAGAGTTAATCATACAGTGTCTGACGTCGTTCTAGGTGAAATCAAAAAGATCCAACAAGAGCCAAAGGTACCTAGAGACGAACCTAGATTTGTAAGAGCTGGTATGTTATGGAATCTCGAGAGGCATAAATGGCTTAATAGTAGGCTTCAATTAGTTGAAGATATTATAAACAAGTACTCTCTTAACAATTCAATTGGCGAAGGACATCTATGTATAGTTACAGAAGGAGTTGCTCATGATTACGTAGTTGAATCTCTTGAAGAGCTAGGTTTACTGAGCGAAGTAAAAGTCATTAAACTTGGTCTTCTCTACCCAACCCCTAGAAAATTCCTACTAGATAATCTTGCATTATGTAAGAGTGTTCTTGTTGTAGAAGAACTTGATCCCTATCTTGAAGAACAAGTTAAAATAGTCCTATATGAGAATGGCATAATCATACCTATATATGGTAAGACTACAGGTCACATCCCACTTGAAGGTGAGTTAAATAAGTATATTGTAAAGAGAGCTTTAACTAGTCTCACAAAAATAAATCAAATCAGTTTATTGGAGAAAACTCCTGTGAGCTCTCAAGATGTACCATTACGACCACCACCCTTATGTCCTGGTTGTCCTCACAGATTTTCATTCATAGCTCTAAAAACAGCATTATTAAAGAAAGGCTACAAGCTATCTGAGATACCTATATTTGGTGATATAGGCTGTTATGCTCTCGCAGTCTATCCACCAATAAGTATGTTGTGGACTGAGCACAGTATGGGTGCTAGTATATCCATGGCGATGGGGGCTAAAATTGCAGGTTATCATAAGCCTGTAGTGGCTGTTATCGGCGACTCTACGTTTTACCATGCTGGTATACAGCCTTTATTAGAAGCAGTTAACAAAGGTGTTGACATACTCGTCATGATCTTAGACAACGATGTAGTCGCAATGACGGGGCACCAGTCTACTCCTGCTTGGCGTATGAGTGAGAGCGGTAGAGTTCTTAGACCTATAAGTATAGAAAGTATTGTGAAAGCCTTAAACCCGGACCTTGTAGTCACTTTAGACCCATATAACCTCGACGAGATGATCTCAGCTATAATAGAGATTATTGATAAACCAGGTGTCAAGGTAATAATTGCTAAACACACTTGTGCACTACTCGAAAGACGTAGAAGTATTTTTGAGAGCAAGTACTATGTAGAAGAGTCCACTTGTAAAGGCTGTAAAGCCTGTATTATTACGACTGGGTGCCCTGCGATTATAATGGAGAATAATGTGGCTAGAATTCTAATTGAAGACTGTAATGGGTGTGGTCTTTGCTCTCGCTATTGCCCATACAAGGCTATTAAACCACTAGTAAAAGGTGAAAAGCCCTGAGGAGAATTATTAACATACTAGTAGCCTCAGTAGGTGGACAAGGAGGTCTCACACTCTCACGTATAATAGCACATGCCGCCACATTAGAGGGATACAATGTAAAAACTGCTGAAACCCTTGGCATGGCTCAGCGTTATGGTAGTGTAATGGGGTTTATTAGAATAGGCATTTCTGTTAAGTCCCCCTTATTTGATCCCGGAGAAGCAGATTACATTCTCGGCTTAGAGCTCACTGAAACCTTAAGGAGATTACACTATATATCTAATAACGGCTTAGTAATCGCCGCTGATGAATATAAACCTTCATACGCTCAAAGCGTTACACATCCTTCACTAAAAGCAGAGGATATTGCATGGAAGATAAAGTCTCTCTGGCCTAAAACCATCATCATCCCGGCTAGAAGACTCGCTGAGAAAGCCGGTAGTATAAGAGCTCTTAACATGGTCATTCTCGGTACATTTAACGCACTTTCAAATCTTTTAAGTACTGAAGGCATTAAAACCGCTATTAGAAAAGTTCTACCTGAACAAGCTACTTTAA
Source organism: Desulfurococcaceae archaeon (assembly GCA_020833225.1). Lineage (GTDB taxonomy): Archaea > Thermoproteota > Thermoprotei_A > Sulfolobales > Desulfurococcaceae > UBA285. Next base: position 76,274 of record JAJHQS010000001.1, on the reverse strand, counting down.
TATCTATTAAAGCATATGAGCTCGGCTATCTTTACCCTCAGCAAGCTTTATAAATATTAACGCTAGTTTTACAGATTTTAAAGACGATGCAGCCACGTTTTCTTGAAGGATCTATTTTGAAAAATACTTTTTGATAATCCTTACTTAGATCAATGTAACCTATTGATTGTTTAGCCAGTTCAACACTACACATACCTGGATGACTTTTACAGAACTCCTCGCACTTAACTGCTAACTCCTCATTTTCATAGAGCAGGCCGCAAATACCACAAGCATAATACTTGAAATCTCCTACTTCAACTATATAAACCAAGATATTGACACCTAGTTGTCTCTATATTTTTAACTAAAACACCATATAATATTTTTAAACGTTATGTTAAACATAATATGTTAATGAGCTTATAGTTAAATGAGTAAGTTCTATCAGTTTTAGGATGTCTTCATGTCTACTCGGCGTTCGGATCCTTCATCATTATTCAATTTTTAATCCTACTTTATTTTAAACATACTTGGTGTTTTAAATGTGTAGATTACTAGCTCTTGCCGGCAAGGATCTCGGTGAAGATCTTATTAAGTTATTTATAAATGCTTTTGTAGAGAGCAGTAAGTATGATATTTATCTCGAAAAAATTACTGGTGGCAGAGTCTATGCTCATGATGATGGCTGGGGTTTAATTGTCTTAGGCTTAGTCAATAATAAACCAACGGTTGCCCATCACCATGCAATTGAGCCGATATTTCATGAGAGGTCAAAGTACATATTAAGCCTTTTCGAGAAGAGAATATCAAAATACAACTCTATATATTTAACACTACATGCTCGTAAAGCCTCTAAAAAGGAACCTTATGGACTCGACTATACACATCCATTTATGAGGATGAGCGAGAGATGCGTCGCTTGGTTTGCTCATAATGGTGGTGCTAATAAAATTGAGCTTGCAAAAAAACTTGGTGTAAATCCATGGGTAAGAGTAGATTCAGAGCTTCTCGGCCACTACTTAATGGACATAGCACTTACATGTATTGATGGTGGTGGCGATGTTGACGAGTGTGTTAAGAAAGCTTATGGCGAGGTTAAGAGCTATGTTACTGAACGCAGTGCGCTAAATACAACACTTCTCTTGCTAGTAGATGATAAGATCAGTTTATATATCACACACTACATTCATGGAACAGTTGATGAGAATACAAAACTATATTACACTATTATAGCTTACAGTGAAAATAATGTAACATTATCTAGTTCAATAACAATTCTTAATTACTTATCCCCTACTCATCGAGAAAAAGCCTTGTTACTTGAATCTGGAATATATAGAGTAGAACCTGGAGAACTAATTAAGATAGCGCCATTATAACTTTCAAAAAGCGTGTTTAATTTCATGACGTGTAAACGCATAGGGTTTATTGTTAATCCCATTGCAGGAATGGGTGGAGCTGTAGGCCTAAAGGGCACAGATGGTGAGGCATATTTAGAAGCTATTAAACGTGGTGCTAAACCAGTGGCTCCACTTAGAGCACTAGAATTCCTAAATAGCATTAAGAGTACAAATTTCCATATTATTTCAGCACCCAGCATAATGGGCGAAGACTATGTAAAGGCTAGCACCCATTCTACTAGGTTAATCAAGATAGTAGGGGATATTTCTCCACCAACCTCTAGAGAAGATACTATTAGAATTGCTAACGAGTTAAGCAAATTAGTAGACATACTAGTATTTGTGGGTGGAGATGGAACTGCAAGAGACATTTGTACAGCCATAAACACAAGGATACCTGTAATAGGTGTTCCAAGCGGTGTTAAAATGTATAGTGCTGTTTTCGCGTTAAATCCACGTGCAGCTGCTGAACTCCTAGAACACTACTTGAACGGCGATGTAGTTTTTGCTGAAAGAGAAGTATTAGACGTTAATGAGGAGGCTTTTAGAAGAGATGCCCTCGAAGTAAATCTATACTGTTATCTATTAACACCGATACATACGCACTTATTACAACCATCAAAGACAATTTACACAGACGTAGATGAGGAGGTCTCTAAAGAGGCTATTGCCGAGTACCTTGTCGAGTTAATGGAGCTAAATATTCCATATATTTTAGGACCGGGCTCTACTGTTAAATCTATATGTAAAAAGATCAATTTAAACTGCACACTATTAGGAGTAGACGTCATTCTTAATAGAAAACTACTAGTTCGTGACGCCTCTGAGAGAGATCTATTAGAAGTAGTTAAAACATATGGTAGAGCAAAAGTTATTGTTTCTCCAATTGGGCGACAAGGCTTTATATTTGGAAGGGGTAATCAGCAAATATCACCTCTAGTTTTACAATACATTAGTAGAGATGACATAATAGTTGTGAGCACAGAGAGAAAGGTAAGAGAACTTGAACATTTACTAGTAGACACAGGTGACGAGAAAGTAAATAGTAAATTAAGAGGTTATATGAAAGTTCTAGTCGGCTACAACAGATTCTTAGTGATGAAAGTAGAATAGAGTTGTTGGCTTTAGAGTATAAAATGTTTCAACTATAAATATAAGCTAGTATATTTTCTTCACTATAGGTGAGTAGAGTTGAGCAGGACTTATGAAACTGCTGGAAACCTCAAAATAGGTAGTTTTATAATAGTAGACGGTGAGCCTTGTAGAGTTGTAGAGATCTCTAAAGCTAAAACGGGTAAACACGGTAGTGCTAAGGCAAGTATTACGGCTGTTGGTCTTATCTCTAAAGCTAAAAAAGTACTCGTAGTACCTGTAGATACCCAGGTAGAAGTACCAATAGTTGAGAAAAGAGTGGGGCAAGTAATAGCTGATCTAGGAGATAAGTTTCAAGTAATGGATGTTGAGACATTTGAAGTCTTCGAAGTACCAAAAGAACTCTTAGACGAAGACTTGAGAAGTAAAATCACTACTAATATGGAGGTAGAATACTGGCAAGTTTTAAATACAAGAATCATTATAAGACCACGCTAGTTAAACAACAACATAAAACTCGAGTACACATGAGATCTTTTAACATTAACAGGCATTTATTAGCTATAAGTAAAGGTCTTCTTATTTGTAATTAAAAGAACTTTTAATCTATATTATCTGGAATAAAGTCCGGCTTTTCAAAGAGTGTTATAATGGGAATCGAAATACCTGGTTTAGGTTGTTTAGAGAACTCGAATTTCTCCTCACCACTATATAGAATAACGTAGTTCGCATTAAGAATTTCGGGACTAGTGGTTTCATCAAATGAATAATAATAAAATATTGGTAACCCATAGTACCTGTAATAATCACGAAATACTCCGAGTAAGCCAATTATTACTTTATTCTTATGTTTAAACTTTATTAAATAAGTAACTACTTGGTGTGGAATCATCGTTGAAGCTGCTAATCTAATAAGATCTGAAAGGCTTTGTGTTTTTATTGGTATAACCTTCTCTTCTACCATAAAATAAACCCTCTTACCTTACTTATATCGCTTAATAGCTTAATAATAACTTATATTTTGACATAGTGAAGTGCGCAAAAATTTCAGAGTACTTAGGGATTAAATCTTTAATTACTTAAATTTCCTCCTTAAATGAGAAGTGCAGCCCTAATATCCTTTACTAGCTAACGCCTCCATTAATGTAGTTCTTAGTGTTTCTGATTACGCATTTTTCTATTCTTTCATAGTCTAACTCAAATCCCTTAGTTGAAAGTTCTTTGTACTTACTATGTAATATCTCTCTAAGTTTTTCTAAAATTGTTTTTTGTGCTTTTTCACTTAGAATTTCATCTATAGTTTGTTTATATAGTTCACTAAGTACCTCTTGATAATATTTTTCACCTTTTTCAACCGCATCCATCATATTTTCAAGATCTCTTGTAGTCTGAGTGCTCACAATATTAGGAGTTTTATTGGCAAAAACCTGTTGTAGAAATTCATAAATAAATTTTCCTCGCTCAGTTATTAACAAGGCTTTATTTCTTCCAACCACTTCTACATATTTTCTTTCGAGTAACGTGTCAATTATTTTTGCATATGTACTAGGTCGACCTATTCCGTTCTCTTTCATCCATTTTATTACGTCGTGAAATCTCGGCAATGGATATTGTATGCGCCTTGTTTCTACGTTAAGCTCTCCTATGATTTTTCTACCTAGTTTTGCCTCAAACTTCCCTCTAAACTCTAAATTGCTATAGAGTTCTAAGTATCCCTTTACAAGTGGTTCACATAGAATTTCTAATTCACGCGTAAAATTGTTTATTTTAATTCTTAGTTTCTGTGAAAGAACCTGAGCCGCCCTCATTTGACTTGCAATAAATCTTCTAAAAATTAGGTCGTAGAGCCTTGCGTGATCTTTTGTAAACCTCCCCAGTATTACAAGAGCCCCCTCTCTCACTAACTCATAGAGTCTATCTGCATCAATAGGTCTCGTGGGTCTAATTGCTTCATGTGCTCCTCCAGTACCCCAAGTCCTGGGTTTAAATAATGCTTGATAAGCCTCTCCATATTTATATTCTAAATATTGTCTTGCAATTTCAATTCCGACATCACTAACCCTAGTACTATCCGTTCTATGATACGTGATTAAACCCCACTCAAAGAGATCTTGTGCTAAACTCATAGTCTTACTAGTTGAAAACCCTAATCTACGTGAGGCATCTTCAAGTAACATGTCAGTCGTATAAGGTGGTGGTGGTGCGATTTCTTTTAATTTCTCTTCGAGAATTTCAACTTCGACTATAGCTGAGGTCTTTGTAATTCTTCCACTATCACTTACTATTCCTATGCTTTTAGCCTCTTCATAGCCTAGTGTTAGATCTAGTTTAGGATTGTCCTCAAACACTATGTGAGTAATGTACTTTGAGTTCCTAATGTCCTTACTTTTCTCAAACTCACTTGCAATAAAACCTAAAACAGGCGTTTGTACTCTCCCAGCACTTAAATTGCGATTAGGTTCACAGCACTCCTCAACACTAGTTACTTTTCCGCGAGCATGTAAATAATATGCACAATAAATAGGCCACGCCATATTCTGAACTATCCCAGATAGAGCAAAACCAAGCCATCTATCGTCTACACGTCTAACAATTTGCGCCTCTACGCGTTTAACGTCGAAGTCACCAGGATTACTAAGAGCACTTAGAATAGCTCTTCTCGTAACCTCATGAAACTCTACTCTATATATTTTCTCTGCATATGGTTCTAGTAGAACTCTAATATCCCAAGCTATTTTCTCGCCCTCAGCATCTGGATCTGTACCTATGAGTACCATATCAACTTCGCTTGCAAGTTTTCTAAGAACCTCAATTACTTTCAATTTACGCATATAAGGTGTCTTATTTCCAAGCTCACATTTAGGACACCCTTGCAAATCATCTACCTCATTTGTAAACTGATGTCCACGAACACACGTCTTTATATCTGTATAAATTGGTATGAAATGCTCGTTTTTCTTTATAACTCCATAGAGATGTTCTAGGTTTCGCACTTCACGCGGATTTTCATCCACAATTAATTCATAAACGTGGCCTCCTGTCGCAATAATTGTAACAATGAATTTACCTATTGTAACTTCGTAAGCCTTAACGTTATTTTCAAAGATCCTCACACTAGGCTTACCAAAGAAATTCGCTATTGTACGTGCCTTATTAGGTGATTCTACGATGAAGAGTACTGTTTTAACTAAGTCTAACGGCCCTGTCGGCGCGATCTTACCAGCGAGAATCTCCATTACTTTGACTCTCTCCTCCGAGATCTCCTTGACAATACTCTCAAGATCTACTTCTCTGAGATCATAGATTTTAAAGTCTTCAAAAATCCATCTCATACGTGAAACTAATCCTCTTAACAATCTCTCGTCGTCTACAATTACTATTGAAAGCCCCTTTGTAATTCCGCCCGGATATAGTCGTGAGCACCTGCCACTAGCCTGAATGTAGGTTGCGACATCTGGGATCAATATATACATCGACTCATCCTCCTTAGCAATAGCTACTTCGCCGAGTTTACTTAGTTTATTCCATGTTTCTTTCTCACTAAGCTTTTTACGGAGAATCTCTGATGCTCTAAGAAGATCCTTCAAAACAACGTTTTTCTCATCATAAACACCCGTTAACAACGCCTTGATATATTCCTCCCTAAGCTTCATAAGCGCTCCTTGAGACATTACTCTCAACCTACGTGAGAGTCTTCCTATTAAAGTGTCAATTTCTTCTCTCTCTGCACTATCTACAACATCACGAACTATAGTAAGCATTCTGAGAACTTCAAGTGGTGCGAGAGTCTCTAGTTTAGAGCTAAATTTATGTCGAGGTACACCAGCAAATACTACGTATTTAACACGTGTGGGTAGGTCTAAGCCGCGAACCATTGTTCCATAATATGTTGCAACTCCAATTAGGCAGTTATATTCTCCTTTCGCAAAAGCCTCTATCAGCTCCGCAGATCTTTTAGCGTGAAAAGCCTCTGCTTTAATGCCAATATCTCTGAGCTTCGCCGCCAAGTACTCTGCATATTCAGCTCCTTTATCTATTGGTACGAATATTAAAAATCCATCTCTCAGTTTTAGGGCAAGTTCTCTAACTAAGTCTTCAATACTACGTCCAAGTTCCGGTATCACGTACGTATCAATAATATTTCTTATAGCCTCTGGCTTAGAACCTGCCTCAAAGCCGAGGAATACTTTAAATAATTTTGGATATATTCCTCGAGGTCTTCCAGTAGCACTATTAACTATTAATGTAGTTTTTATATTTCTCCTAATTGCGTCGACTTCTGCTTCTAGTTTTTCAAGCTGAGATCGGATTTTCTCGGCTTCATCTGTAGGTAATGATGCCATTCTCGCCCTCGTTTTTAATAGTTCTAATCCCTTATCTATATGCTCATCATGTAACCCCATAATACTCAGTAGTCTTCTCACCGCAGTACCACTTTTGAGAACAGAATCTACATCATCCATTACTACTATTGCATACACCCCCTTAGGAATAAGCTCTATATGCCTATGCATAAAGGCGCTTGTAGTTAGTAAAATATCAAAATCTCCGCTTTTTATTTTCTCTAACATGAACTCTCTACTTTTCTTATCCATCTTACTATGTACGTAGGCTATCTTCAAACACTTCTGATCCCATTTCTCCTCATTACACACCTCTAACTTGACATTTTTAGCAAACTCTACGAGCTTCTTCCACGACTGCAATAACAGTGGTGTCGTGGGGAAAGCTAAGTAAGCTTTTCTACGTTCACTTTTATTACTTTGTGTTATGGTATAAAGAGCCGCTATGAGAGAAAATACCGTCTTACCCATACCGGTAGGTGCAATTATACTAAATGATTCTCCTCTAAGTAGCCTCTTAGCCCAGGTTCGCTGAGCACTCCACATTGAAAAACCCGTTGCTTGTGCAAAGAAATTCTCAAATTTATTTAACTCTTCCTCCTCTCTTATGATCTTTGCTAAGCCCTCTCCGCGAGCTTTATAAATATTCCTCGCATATAGCTTTAATCTCTCTAACCTACCATAACCAGCTACTTCACTTGCAATTTTTCGAAATACGTCTTCAGGTAAACACTCTTCGCAGGGAGCTTTATAAAGCAACCTAAGGTCACTTATGGTTCCACCGCAATTTGGACAAGCGTGTCGATATAGACCACGCACTATATATGTGCTATAAGTACCAGTAGCACTCACACCATCAACCCGTTTAACAAACTCAGATATATTAGCTTTTAAATCTTAGGACATACTCTCAATTAATAATACTAGAATTAGTAAAAGGTTAAGAGCTTTCTAAAATCAATTATACGCAACTTATTTACCACACTTTTAAATTTACCATTAGTCCTTTATTAAAGTGAAGACTAATTTATGGTGTCTTTACATTTTTAAACTTCTCACTGGCTAATTCCTCACCTATACTCCAGTTTTCTCTTGGGATCTCATGTATTATTATTTCAACAGCTTGTGACGGTATTCCTAGTTCTTCAAATACTCTCGTAATACCTTTAACGATCTTAACTTTAGCCTCTTTAGAAACACCACTCCACAAATATACATGTATTATTGGCATGGAATTCACCTAAATAGATTATTCAAACCGTTTAATTTAAAGTTTAATTCTCCTCAATAAATGCCATATTTTTATAAGTCCACACTATGCACAATAGTAGTAGTAGCATTAACTGTTAAGTTTTAAGCAATTTTAGTGATAAGATTTTAAGGGTTTTCTTGTTTGAGTTGAGGGTTGTTAATAGGAATTATGCCAAAAGTATACTAACACAACTTAGAAATAGAAATACTCCACAAATAGATTTTAGAAAGGGCTTAGTAAGGTTGGGAAGAATATTAGGGCTTGAAATAATAGAAGATCTCGAGACAGAGCCTATTGAAGTTGAAACACCACTAGGTGTGATAGTTAGGGGCATTAGGATTAAAGAATTAGACAATGTAATTATAATCACGGTTCTCAGAGCAGCCTGGCCTTTAACTGAGGGGCTTATTAAGATCTTTTATAGTGCAAAACAAGGTGTAGTAGCTGCTAGAAGAGTAGAAGAGAAAGGCATGCATAACTGGGAGTTTGAAGTGGAGATCTCTTATATCAAGACCCCCCAGATCTTAAGTGATAGTGTGATTATTATAAGCGATGTCATGGTTGCAACTGGTTCAACACTTACGAATGTTTTACGAGAACTACTAAAGAGGGGGAGGGCGAGGAAGTATTATGTAGCATCTGTTATAGCAACACCAATCGCCATTGAAAGACTTAGAAAATTATGTGAAGAGCTTAACATAGACTTAAAAATGTACACTATATCCATTGATCCCGAAATAAACACTAAGGGTTATATTGTCCCTGGTCTTGGAGACGCTGGAGATCGAGCCTTTGGCTCCTAATTATGAGAAATCTAATTATTGCTCAAAAACAGCTATATCCTCTATATTTACCTTTTTATATCTTTCAAGACTTCCTACATCAATCCACATATCGCTGTAGATATAACCGTATACCTTGAAACCCATCTTAATACTCCACGGCACGAAATCTCCCATAAAATCAAAATTTTTCCCAAGCTCCTCTTCAACGCGATGTTCAAATACCTTAGTATTAACTACGCTCACGCCGATTGTTACATAGAGCTGTATTTGAGGTTTTTCACTAAATTCTACTACTCTATAATCCTCACTTAGTTTTGCAACACCAACAGGAACTTTATAATTTTGTGCCACTACAAGCGTTATATCTGCTTTCTTCTTAAAGTGATATTCTAAGAGCTCCTTAGTATTTACTGTAGCTAAAATGTCACCATACCATATAATTACAGTATCACTTAGCAAACCACTTTTATATGCTTTAAGCAACGCGCCTCCAGTATTTCTATAGCCATCTTCCTCGTCAAGGGAGTACTCTATTTTAATACCTAGCCTAGAGCCGTCACCAAAGTAGTTAAATATATACTTCCACCTATAGCCTACTAGGAACACATAATCTCTAAAGCCCTGTTTTTTTAGCCATGATACTATAAGCTCAAGTACAGGTTTCTCAGATTTACCTAGAGGTATCATTGGTTTTGGAATTATTTCTGTATATGGGTGAAACCTAGAGCCAACACCTCCAGCTAAAATAGCTACTTTTACGTTATTTATAGGAGACAATTCTCTCTACCTCTTTGATAACACAAATAGTTTATATAGGCTGAGTTTTTAATCCTTCTTTACGTGAATTTCAAATTTAGCTCTTTAATCAAACACCTTACTGTATCTGCTACAGCATTTTCAGAGCTCATTGTAGGTTTCCAACCTAAAGATTCTATTCTCTTGACATCAAGGGCTATTCTCTTGACATCACCTAGCCAGCCAATTCCATGCAGAATAGGCTTATATATAACTTTAATTCCTCTCAATCCTGTTTCTCTAAGAACTATGTTTACCACATCTTTAACACTAATCCAGTCTTTATTACCAATGTTTAAGACCATGTAGCGCTCTTTAATATATTTCCATGCTATTAATGTTGCATTAATAGCATCTCTAACGTGTAAATAGCTCCTAATTTGCTCACCATCACCTAAAACTTCTAACTCACTCCTATTTCGTGTTAGTTTAATTAATAAATCGTAGATGATGCCGTGTCTTAAGCGAGGACCTACTATATTAGCGTATCTTAAAACAAGCGTCTTCAGCCCATAGAGAACACTATATGCGTGAAGGAGGTTTTCACAAGAAGCTTTACTTGCACCATATACAGAGACAGGTTTTACAGGGGCTTCTTCGGGTACTGGTATATTATCAGCCTCACCATAAACACTACTTGAAGAGGCAAACACGATCTCTCTAACTTCACTTGTTCTTGAAGCTTCAAGTACATTAAATGTGGCAACAATGTTTTCTTTAAAATGTACTTCAGGATTAATCGTGCTAACTCGAACCTCTGGATTCGCTGCAAAGTGGAAAATAGTTTCCACATTTCTTAGAGCTTTTTTTAACTCTTCATAGTTTTTAATATCTATATGAATAAACTCAATGTTTTTTCTCGCTAAGAGATGTTTAATGTTTTCAAGACTCCCTGAACTCAAATTGTCGAGTACTTTAACGCTGAAACCAAGTTCTACTAGTTTGTCAACTAAGTGGCTACCAATAAAACCTGCTCCACCTGTAACAACAATACTCATTCAACTAACACCTATCACGTAATCTCTAAAACCAGTTAAAGTATTATAGTATAAGGGCTCATACGAGTGGACTACCATATTTACTACTGAGCGGAGACTCTACCACCATTCGCTTCCTTGCTAACACGTCACTAAGTATATATACTGCTTTTTTACGCGAAAGTACTTTATTGTTATTTCCACAGTATGGGCTGTAAATACAGCGAGGACATCCATCTTCACACTTACATCTACTCATAATATCATATGCTATTTTAAGAGTGTTTTCTAATCTCTCATAAAGCAATTTTGAAATACCACTCCCGCCCACGACGGCATCATATATTATAATGTCGCCGCTCGGGTAACTTATGCCGCCTAGATCTGTTAATCCAGCTCCAGAAGTAATTCTACTGGCATATATAGTCGCGTGTTCTATAGCATGATATGCTTCAGCAGATCCCCAGACATTCAACTCAGAGTACTCAGGTAGTTTAAACATAGTTGCCCTTGTAACATACTTATAAACTATAGGTTTACTTAACTCAACAATGCTAATCAATTCACCACTATAGACATCTCTTACTATATATTTTTCAACTAAAAGTTCTAGTAAAACCTTGCTGTAACTTACCTTGAAACCTAAATTAGATACCTTTTCACTTAATACTTCATAGTCTCTAATATCTACAGTATACAGCGGCTTAGTATATACTTCTAGTTCCTCTTCAACTCTCTTAACTCTAGCTCGCTTTTTTTCTAAATCCAGCTCTAAAACCCTATACGGTCTCTTCGAATAAAAATATATAGCTCCTGGAAAAAGCTCAAGTACGGCTACAGGTAATTCGCGTGTAGTCAATATTTCTTCGGTTTCGGCGTCAATAACCTCTATTAAAGGCCCCTCTAACCTTATACTTGTCCTCTCACTGAAATATGATCTTGCCCTCGGATAATTCACCGAAACATAGGGGCCGTATTTTTTAACTACGCGCTCTAAGATTAGATCTTCAATAACACGTCTCCACTCCACTGGTATTTCATTTATACTTATACGTCCAACTTGGAGTAAAAATGCTGTTAAATGTGTTTTTAAGACTTCTTCATTCAAAGGCTCGATAACGCTAGGCGTTAGTTCCTGTGCGAAGAATTCCTCCGGGTTATTAGCGTAGTAAGAGTCTATGGGATCATCGCCTAGTACTGTTATAATGTAGCCTTTCTTTCTTCTACCTGCTCTACCAGCTCTCTGGATATATTTAGCATATGAAGGGGCAGGCGCAGCCATTACAACCGCGTCTATAGCACCTATATCAATACCTAACTCTAGGGTTGGCGTTGAGATCACACCATGTATTTGACCTTGTCTTAATTGCTCTTCAACATTTCTCCTTACCTCTTGTGAAAGTCCTGCTCTGTGAACACCTACTCTCACATTATATTTTCTCTCAACAATATTCGCAAAAACTTCGGCGAGTTGTTGACTATCTATAAATACTATGAATTTTAAATTATTCTCTGCAAGAAATGAGACAATAGATGCTGTTACCGACCAACGACTTAGCGGACCCGCTGAGACAAATACATGAATAGCTGTCCCTTTTCTCATTAAACTACCTTGCACAACTGAAAATTCTTCTTCAAAAATACTCTCAGCAAACTCTTTTGGATTTGCAATCGTAGCTGAAGACGCTATGAATTGAGGTTTAGACTTCTTAAATAACTTGATCCTATGAATTAAGTGGTGGAGATGAGAGCCGAGAACGCCTTCATATATATGTAGCTCATCAAATACTAGGGACTGGGTGTTCTCAACAAATTTTCTAATGTGTGGACTATAAATAAGCCCTATATGTATCATATCGGGATTTGACACTATAATCGATGGAGGCATTAGAGCTAATCTTTTACGTTGTTGAGTAGGTGTATCACCATCATATATCCCTATACTTAAAGCCTTGTATACTAAATACTCTGAAAACCTTTTTACTTGATCTCTGGCAAGGGCTTTAGTAGGGTAAGTGATTATGGCGTAAGGATATTGCTTTTCCCTGCTAGACAATATGATCTTAGCTAGAGGTATAAAAAAAGCCTCTGTCTTACCAGTTCCTGTTCCCGCAGTTATTATTACATTTTCACCGCTTAAAATTCTCCTGTAGGCTTCATATTGAAACCTATATAGTCTCCTTATACCACGTTTTTCAAGAACATTAATGAGAGGCTGTGGTAATTCAATACTATAAATATCTGGTCCATGTTCCGGTTCTCCTCTCTCTTCAATTCTCTCATATATAACTCTGATCTCGGGATCGCCGTAAACCTGTTTTAAATATTCATTTAAATCTAAGGTAACAGCGTCCTTAAACAAGCTACTTACCTTACTCCATATATAAGTATATAAGTTTAAAGAATCTTCTCCTATTTTTAATATGGTGCAAGGGCATCTTACCTCAATATCTTGTATGTTAATATTCTAATCGCTCTGATCCTGCATCTATAATAATTCCCCACTATGTTACTTGCCCTCTTACAATTACATTTTTATTTAACATTACATTAACATAATGTTTCTTTTAAATATCTCTAGAAGATCTAAATACCTCGTTTAAACCGTATTTAAGTTTCTACTTTTATATGGAATTTCAACTCGTCTCTTTTTCACCTAACTTTAACTCGTACAAGAATGCTGAGCTAAGTACTTCTTCCTATTTACTCAACTTTTCAAATACTTTGAGCTTAAAAGGTCTTAGAGTGAGTTTAGTAATTTTTGCTCCACTTTTTCACCTTAATTAAGACTTTATCGATATTTAGTTTTGTTGGTAATTCAGGAAAATATCTTCTCAGAAATTCATAGAGGTTTACCACTTGAACACCTTGAACACTAGGCTTTATCTCTACAACACCTTCTCTCCATAAAAGCGAAAGTAAATATAGTAGAAGTAGCCTTACATTTTCTGCCTCAACAGATGCTAAGTACTCGTCTCGTAAATAATGTATAAGAACGCTTGGTTTACCGCCATACTTTTCTAGGATGTCTTTATCTCTCCTAATAATATGACATGCAAGACTTAACCCATAATCAGTGGATGCTATAATATACTTGTTAACGTCATCAATACTGTATTTTACATGGCGTGGTATATAAGGGAAAGATCTACATATATATGGCTTATAAATATAATGTATTGAGCACTTGTTATCAACTAGGAAAGGACATGTAGACTTTTCATTAAGGTGGAGGACATAGCTAAATGCTATGTTAACACCGCTAATGACATCATACACTGTGTACCCCGGAGAAGTTGTAATGTTTACCCCCATGATCTTACTTAGTTCTCTTAACACTATCTCCTCATGTGGTAAAATTGATATAGGAGACATTTTGCAACATTCTCCACACATATCACAGCGAAAAATAGATAATTCGACCAAAGCCTATTTACACCTTTCTCCTCCACTAAACTGTCACATAGTATCCTGGGAGTTTTTCAGTATAAAGTGCTCTTATTCTCTTAACTCCATCAATTTCTTCAATATATTCCACAATTGGTGGTGGTACGTATTTCTTCCACTCATCACTCCCACTAGCTATTAATCTCCTTATTACACTACCCCTAAGTACTTCTCTATTAAAAGACGGGGGTTCAATTACTTTATATCCTTCCTCAGCAAATATTCTACTAATAATAGGGTTTAATGTTACAACAGCTTCAAAACTAGGACTATACAGCTTCACATAGTGGACTGCAACTCTACTCACTTCCAATGTTGGCAAAGTGACCGTTATTACCCTTGATAAGTCATAACCCCTCCACTTAAGGCTTCTACGAATCATCTCTATTCTCTCCCCAGCTGTAAAAGGATTCTCAGGGGTGTGACTTTGACTAGCCATGCCAACAACGACTATTAGCTCAGTGTAATTTAAAAGGCAATGCTCCATTACGTTTAAATGACCGTAGTGGAGTGGCTGAAATCTAGCTATCATTAAACACCTAGACATAGCTCTTAACCCCTTATTCTGCTATTTAAATAGCTTAATTAATATTCACTCCAAGTTAATACTCCGATCTTCTCTCTGTCTCAAAGAAGTGGGGTTTTTCTTAAAGGGATCATTAATTTCTGCATTACATTCGAATGTATCTATAATGTCTTCAAACTATTTAGCTATAAATTTTCTTTTTCATAATCCATTAAGGATTTGTAGCTATGACCAGTATTAAAGTAGCTGTGCTTATAAGGCGTTCAACTTGCATATTTTCTTCTAAAAAGTCTCTCACAACATTATTATCTCCAATAAGACTTACAAGTTCATAAAGACTCTTTTTAAGCTCTTCAGAGTCATTAGGGTTTTTCAAGGTATTGTAGAGATCTTGTAGTATCTTTCTTAAGCGAGAGGGTTCTATCCTAGCGTCCCATAAACTCATTATAATAGTTCTGCTCACTTTACACGCTAAGCCAGGTACATATTGAACCATGTGTGATATCTCTTCGAGAAACCTATTCATAGCTTTAATAAAACCACTATATGCATCATCACTCCAAGTCTCCATGTAGAGTTCATAGTAAAAAATCACGACATCGATTATGTTTCTTATTCTCTCATCTTCTAAAAGCACTTCGCCGAGAACCATTGGGTTAGTACATACAGCTCCCATTAAAAACCCTAACACAGATTCCACTAGGGTCGAGTTAAAAGCCAAAGTGCTAATTACACTACTAAACCCTCCCCATAAGAGAACGCGTATTAAAGTAGCTATTTTAAACGGCGTTTTCATGTATATAAATGTTTAAATATATTTTAGGAGTGTTTAGTCTACGGCTCTTAGAGTAAAACTATTGAGAGGAAAACCTATATTATGGAGTTAAACATGAAAATAGCGGAGAGAATTAGCAGTGGGAGTTTTTATCTTACAGTGGGACAGGCGTTAGCTCTTCTTTTAGGTCTTGTTTTTAGCATAATTCTTGCCCGTATCTTAGGACCAGACAACTATGGCTTAATTGGTATTGCTCTAATTTATCCGTCTATGTTTATAAGTCTCACAGACCTTGGATTAAATGCTGTCATATCTAGGTATTCTACAGCGCCATCAACTCGTAGAGAAGTATACGTGTGGAGTGGTATTGCTATAAGAACTATACTAGCAGTTATTGGTGGCGTAGTAATCTACTTTATGGCTAATATTTTTGCTTCTCTACTTGGGAGATTATATATAGAGCCTCTAATAAGGATCCTGGCCCTATATACGGCGTCGTCTTCTATTCTTAGTACGCTCTACTCAGCGTTCGCCGGGCTTGGGAGATATAAAGTAAGCGCTTTCATACTTATTCTCCAGTATTTTCTAAAAGGCGTGTTAGCTGTTACTTTCTTATTTACAGGATTACATATATATGGTGTTGTTCTCTCGTATTCTATTGCCTATACTATACTAGTACCAATATTCTTGATCTTACTTGTAAGAGATCTTAAACCGGCTATATCACTAAGTGAGGGCATAGAAACACTTAAAGTTGCATTACCACTATATGTAGCTGTTGTATGTGATGTATTTTTGAAACCTACTCTAGATACTACTCTCTCTAAATACATCTCTAACTATGAATGGGGAAATTATAGTGTAGCATTTAATGTCTTAATGCCTATTGGTGTTTTCTCGGGAGCTATAGTAACAGCCACTTTAACATCTCTACCACTCCTAATTGAAGATAGTGAGTCTTTGAAGAAAAATACGGGTGAGTTAGTTTTTTACACTACTATCGTGTTTAATGGATTAGCACTTCTCTATCTCTCTATACTTAAGCCTCTAGTTAATATACTTTATGGTGTTGAGTATTTAAGCGCACCTAAATACGCTATAGCTATTTCAGCCAGTACTGTAGTGCCAACTATTCTAGGTTCTCTTGTAATTGGGAATTATTTTGTTACTATAAAAGCAACTCGTTGGAATGCTATTGTTGGCGTTATTAAGGTGATCACTACGTTGATCACATCATACGTGAGCATACCGATACTCGGCGTTTATGGCGTTGCTCTAGCTCTTTTAATTGGTAATGTTATTTCGACATTAATTGGCTACTATATATTAGTAATTGTGTATTGTGTACACATAGATTTAAAAAAGTCGATCAATGCCTCTATACCTGCATTTATAGCTTTCACAATAGCCTATACGTTAATCAACATAACTAGTAATCAATTACTCAATATTTTAGTAGGTTTTGCCACATATATTATTGCATACCTACTACTCTTACCAGTATTTTTAGAGAACAGTGTAATCAAGAACGTTGTAGACATAGCTTCTAGGCTTGACTACATAGGCTTATTCATAGAGAAAATTAGTCCATATTACCTCAAAGTGGTAACATACTTAAACAGATCCTCGAAAAAGTAAGCACTCTTTATCATAATGAGAGAGTTTAATAGTTATCTTGAAATTTTAATAATCGTATTTGAAACGTGTTTCTAGAAGGTGGCTTTGTTGACTAAGTGGAAGTGTAATTACTGTAATTTCGAAGCAGATATCTTTTCACAATACTATTGGAAGTGCCCTATGTGTGGTAATCCCCTTAGTTTAGCATTTACTACAACTGGAGAGATTATTGCGTCTAGGAATATATGGGAGCATTATAGAGGGTTTATGCCGTTTAGGCCAGAGAAATATAGAGGTGAGGGTTTTACACCACTAATTATAGAGAGTACTAGTTCTCACAAACTACTATTTAAATTAGAATATTTAAATCCCGGTGGTAGTTTTAAAGACCGCGGTACAGCTCTTGCCGTGTATTATGGTTTTAAAATGATGTTTAAGAGAAGTGTTGTTGATACTAGCGGTAACACCGGTATCTCTGTAACACTTTATTCTAAGCTTTATGGCTTAAATCCAATTATTATCATGCCAAGAGAAGCTCCTGAAGGCAAGAAAAAGGTTATTAGACAACTCGGCGGAGTAGTAGTAGAAGGCGAAGGGCGTGTTGGTGCTAGTAAACTCGTTTATAACTATGTTAACGAGCCAGACACATACTACGTGGCACACTTGTGGAATCCACTGTATATTGTAGGTCACGCTTCAATTTCATATGAAGTATATGAAGAATATGGTGTACCAGATTACATTATTGTACCTGTGGGCTCTGGAGGTCTCTTACTAGGCTTAATTTATGGTTTTGAAAAACTGAGAGAGCATGGCTTCTCGGATAAAGTACCACGGGTAATTGCTGTTCAGGGATATAGTGTTCAGCCATTGTACACAGCTATGTATGGTAGGTCTTTAGAAGGAGAACCCTCCACACTTGCAGATGGAATAATGGTCTTAAATCCACCTAGAATAAGTGAAATAGTCTCAGCTATTAAGAGCACAGGCGGAGATATAGTGCTTGTAGGTAATAGTGAGATCATAAGAGCACATAAGACGCTCTGGGAGTGGGGTTTTACAGTTGAGCCGACATCAGCAGTCGTATATGCTGCCTACGAGAAGTTCTCTAGAAAAATACCGGAGAAAAGCAGCATACTTCTAGTGCTTACAGGTTCAGGTCTAAAAACACTATGAGATATGAAAAATATCAATTTAAAATATATAAAAAGCACGAAGTTACTATTTAGTAAAGGCCCGCGGACACAGGTAGGCCCCAGTAATCTACTGGGGCAGATAACTATATAGGTGTATAGAAACACACACCATCCCCCACGTGTGGCAATGAACCCCGCCCCATGGGGCCCGTGGAGGCGGAGCCCTCTTCGGAGGAAGAGGGAAAACCGCCTTAGCCGGGGAAACCAGGCCAGGCCCGGAAGGGAGCAACCTAACCCCGGACACGGGCGTTCATGGGTCACCGGGGATGAGCCCGCGTGGAAAGGCTCTGGTGTGTGTTTCTATACACCTATATGGGGCTGTGTCCGCGGGCTATCTCCCTATAGCTTGGTGTTTAATCATAGATGCCTCGAGTTAAAATTAGGAGGATACCTGAGTTTAGAGAGGTTATTTATAGTGAAGAGCATTGGAAGCTTTTACGTGAGCTCAGGTTATTAGCACTCAGAGTTATGAGTGTTTTCACGAGCAGCGGTATTGAAGTGTGGTTACATGGAAGTGTGGCTCGCGGCGATGTTAGTGGTGATAGCGA
The DNA here is from genome assembly GCA_020833225.1 of Desulfurococcaceae archaeon. Taxonomy (GTDB): domain Archaea; phylum Thermoproteota; class Thermoprotei_A; order Sulfolobales; family Desulfurococcaceae; genus UBA285. The sequence goes on along the minus strand of JAJHQS010000001.1, from coordinate 57,539 downwards.
TGTTGACATCGTAATACCCATGAAAATTCAGGGTTATCTAGTAGAATATCTACTTGAGAAAAACAACTATAAGCCACGTACACGTTACATAGTAGTAGCTACACCAACAACAACCCCAAAAGCTGTTATCGTATTAGACGACTACGAGCGCTTAATCGTTAGCTTCCCTCTACTCGACTTTAAACCACGAGAACTAGAATTCTACAAGTTCGGCGGCTACGTGAAGTACACAGACCTACTTGAAGATAAACGTGTACCAGGTGTAAATAAAAGTCTTGTGTTAATTAAGCCGACTAAGAGAGGGCATGAAGAGCTCCCAGTTATAGGTTGGGAAGACTATGTTGCAAAATTGCTGGGTGTAAGTATAGAGACGGTTACAGAGCGCGTTAAGATCTTGACGAGGAGAGATGAAATTGGAAGAACAGGTATATATGCAAAAATAGCACTTTTACCCGACGAGAGCTTTGAAGAAGCATTAGAAAGGTTACTTAAAGAGAGACAACTACTATACAGGAAATTTATGACATTAGAAGAATAATTAGTACCTTGTTTTAAAGCTAAAGATCCTATAAGATTTGAATTCTAAACCTTAAAATACCGATTACGCCTCCAAAGCCTTGAACTTCAAGCCCCAGATCACTTCTACTTGGAACAATTATAATTTCTGTTCCTTGCTCATAGGCGAATTTCAAGAGCTCATAGACTCTTCTCCTCTCCTCATCACTACTAGACTTCAGCATGTCGTCAACTATAAGTACTACTTTCACTGCACCTATTTGGCAAGCTGAAAATACGTCTTCTAACCCATATACAACCATACTAGGATCTCTACTCAAAAGCTCCTTGAAATATTCGAGTATATTTTGAGCTTTAATAAGCAGAAACTCTCCAGTGATTTTTTTCACGATATCTCTGTTAAGCGCCTCTCGCACACCATGACACCCTCCACTAGAAGTAGAATCCACATATACCGGTAAATTAAGCGACCCTCTAACGACGTTTGCAACCCGATCTTTAATCTCACCTGGACCCACAACTACGATCGCGTCAACTCTCTCCCCCTTAGCAATCTCAGTAACGCTATTTGCAATATGTAATATGTATTTTTTTAAAGTACTCTCATAGTCTACACTATAAGCCTTACTTGGCAGGTTATTCACAGAGTCCCAGACATACTTTACACCTTGCTCTAAGATGAGGGCAACACACGCCTCCTCATAATCCACTGCAACAACTGCTACTTTAGGTCTACGCGTAGTAAATTTTTTAATAAAAGCTAATTCATATTCATCCCACTTATCCCTGATAATGGCAATAACATCTCCTACACCTATAGCTACAGTGTGATGTTTTCCTTTGACACCAAACTCCTCAGGACCATCTACGATAATCCCATTAACCCTAAGCTTATCAGTAAATTGTTGAAACTCAACTTTTTTCACGAATATACCAATCACCATAGGAATTCTGCTGCCCTCGCCACTTTCATGAAATTTCACTTCACGTGTTGTCTTAGCGTAAATAATATCTCCCTCTCTAATTACATTATAAAGCACCCATAAGTCATCTAGAGTTTCGCACTGTATTTTTAAATATCCCCTCTTAAGATCTTCTTCGATAATCCTCACGTAGCTCTAACCTCACCCTAATACCCTAACATTTTATTGGGTTTTTAACAATATTACTTAATAGAGCTAAAGAATCTAGTGAGCGTAATTATGGAGCTTGAATTCTACGTTTTAGACACGACTTATGAAATTGTAGGTGGCGAGCCTCACATTATCATTTGGGCCATTACACGTGACGGTAGAAGAGTAGTTATACGTGATAGGAACTTTAGACCATACTTCTATGTTATATTAGAAGATCGTGTGAACCCACAGAGCATTATTAGTAAAATAAAAACTCTTGGAGAATCTAGTTCGCCGGTATTAAGCGTAGAGCTTGTTAATAAAAGATTTTTAGGTAAACCTGTACAAGCGCTTAAAGTAACAACACTTATTCCCGAATATGTGAGGAAATATAGAGAAAAAGTTAAACAAATCCACGGTATAATAGACGCAGTAGAAGCTGACATAAGATTTAGTATGAGGTACATATTAGATAAGAGTTTAAGACCTTGTGGATGGCATACTGCAAAGGTGAATGAGCTTAAACCTACACAAAGTTTCAGGGTTCAAGGAGAATATGAAGTAAGTGGTGAGATCACCTCTCTTGAAGACTCTACACCACCTAAGGACTTAAGAATATTGGCTATAGATATAGAAGTTTACACAGAGCACGGCTCTCCAAGACCACACCGAGATCCCGTCATTATTATTGGCACAGCTACTATCAATGGAGAAGTAAAGCAGTTCACAGCTGAGGACTTAATAGACAAGAATACTATTTACGAGTTTATAGATTATGTTTTAAAATACGATCCCGACATAGTGTTAGGCTATAACAGTAATAACTTTGACTGGCCATACCTGCTTGAGAGATCAGAGCATTTAGGAGTAAAGCTAGATGTTGGTAGGAGAAAGGGTGCTTTACCATCTCAGAGCACTTATGGACACATCTCTATTCCAGGGAGACTCCACGTAGACTTGTTAAACTACGCTGAAGAAATCCCTGAAGTTAAATTAAAAAGTCTAGATGTAGTAGCTGAGTACCTCGGCGTCATGAAGCGTTCTGAGAGAGTCTTAGTAGACTATGCAGAGTTCCCAAAATACTGGAAGACTCCTGAAGGTAAAAAAATCCTTTTAAAATACAATTTAGACGATGTCGTCTCGACATTAAAACTTGGAGAGAAATTCTTACCGTTCGCTATGCAACTCTCTTATATCACAAGGCTCCCCTTAGACCAGGTTGGAGCTGCAAGTGTAGGTTACAGACTTGAGTGGTTTTTAATGTACGAAGCTCTTACTAGGGGAGAGCTAATACCAAACAGAATTGAAAAAGAAGCTGAACCATATAAGGGTGCTATTGTGTTAAAACCCGCTCCTGGAATCCATAATAATATTGCTGTATTAGACTTTACGAGCATGTATCCTAACATAATGATCAAATATAACGTGGGCCCTGACACTATTGAGAGAGAAGCCTTATGTAACGAGGAAACTCATATTATAGCCCCCGAAGTAAGACACTGCTTTAGAAGAGAGCCAGAAGGCTTTTTCAAGAACGTGCTCACCAGGCTATTAGAGATTAGGAAAAAGATTAGAGAAGAGATGAAGAAGTATACTCCAGGCTCGCCAGAATATATATTACTAGACGAGAGGCAAAGAGCTGTAAAAATTCTAGCCAATGCAACCTATGGTTATATGGGGTGGGTACAAGCCCGATGGTATTGTCGCGAGTGTGCAGAAGCTGTTACAGCATGGGGTAGACAATTAATAAAGAACGTCATTGAGAAAGCCTCATCTATAGGGTTAAAGGTTATATATGGAGATACAGACTCTCTATTTACAACTTATGACCCAGAGAAAATCAAACTACTCGCTAGCTTTGTCGAGGAGAACTTAGGTTTTGAGATCAAGATAGACAAGGTTTACACCCGCATATTTTTCAGTGAAGCTAAGAAGAGATATGCTGGTCTACTAGAAGACGGTAGAATTGATATTGTTGGTTTTGAGGCTGTTAGAGGAGATTGGGCTGAAATAGCTAAAGATGTTCAAGAGAAAGTCGTCGAGATATTATTGAAAAAAGGTAGCGTCGAGGAAGCCGTAGACTACGTGAAAAGGGTTATTAGTGACCTTATTCAAGGAAAAATACCATTAGAGAAACTTGTAATATGGAAAACTCTTACAAAGTCTATAGAAGAATATGAGGCAGAAGCGCCTCACGTAATGGCAGCTAAAAAGCTCACAAGACTTGGCTATAAAGTCGAGATCGGCGATAAAATAGGCTTCGTCATCATTAAAGGCTCTGGTAAAGTGTCTGAAAGAGCTGAACCATACATGGTTATAAGAGATCCACGCTTAATTGATGTAGACTATTACATAGATCGACAAATTATTCCAGCAGCACTGAGAATACTTGGATATTTCGGCGTCACTGAGGTGCAATTAAAAAAAGTCTCTGCAGGGAGAAAGAGTCTATTTGACTATTTGGGTAAAAAGTAATATAAAAATATTACTTTAGTTCATTAGATAAGCTCATTAAATGTCAACATGACTATTCCTGGTACTTTAAAATCTATTTTACCAATTCTAGCTCCTATTAAAATCTTTATATTTTTCTCTGAAGAAGCTTCTAATAGCCTCTGTGTTATAATACCATCCATTACTATAGCGTATATAGAATCTTTATTAACATTACTAATTTCGTTAACTAGGTCTCTAACCGGGATTCTCTTAATTTCCTTCCAGTCTTTAGAGTATAAGACAGCTTCTAGCGTTCCCTGTAGTGTTTTAACTACTTCAGCTATACCCGAGGGTATAGTAAGAGTTTCCTCTACTACTTCTTTTGATATTCCATGTAGTTTCCTCTGGAACTCTAGAAGTACTTGTGCATCTTTATTGCCTTGTTTTACTAGGTTTTCTAAGTACTCAAATACAGGCTGAACTTTACTAAGGACTTCTTCTAGTTCTTTTCCAGTTAGATCCTCGATTTCTCTATTAGGCGGAGCTCTGGCTACATAGTCTACTCTCAGCGTCCTCAACACCTCTTTTAACACGAGGTCGCCTCCATGATCACCATCTACTAGGAGAATAATCTTCTTCTTGCTAGAAAGTTCTTTTATGGTATTAGGTACTTTTTTCGCACCTCCCAATGCTATTACATTTCTATATCCATATCTCAAAAGGTTTATAACATCTGCTCTACCCTCTACAACTATAACTGTGTCACTTTCATCTATACCAGGCCCTGCTGGGAGGCTTTCAGGACCATAACTTATTGGCTCCGGAACTCTCATAAGATCTTCTATTCTCTTAACAACTTCTTTTAAATCAGGTGTTTTCTCCTTACTCCACGCTTTAAGTAACTCTACCGCCCGCTGAGTGATCTTCTTTATTTTCTCTAATCTTAAATCAGATATATCCACTATTTTTACCTCTGCATCGTAAGGGCCAACTCTATCTACAGACTCCACCATGGCTGCCAATAAAGCTGTTTCTACTCTGTCTAAATTACATGGTATTAATACCTCGCCTAGCGTTTTTCCACCCTGTATTTTCACAGTTACCTGGATTCTACCCACTCTACCTTTATCTTGTAGAGTTTGCAGATCAAACTCGTCTCCAAAAAGCCCTTCAGTCTGCCCAAATATAGCTCCTATAATATCGTGTTTCTCTACAATACCGTTAACTGTAATAGAGGCTTTAATCAAGTACTTTGCCATAAGCTCACCCATTGAGTAAGACTCTATGTATAAAGAATTAGAGTCCCTTGCATACCACCTAATTAACTCTAAACAACACGTATTCTATTAACTTTTTTATTTTGCCAACTATAGCGTCTAATTCTCTTACTTCTACCAAACCCGCAAGCCGCACAATAACCTTTAGCCACATTAAAACTATGTCTACCACACCTTCTACATCTAATGTGAGTCTTACTCCTGCCATGTTTACCAAAACTAGTAGTTCCTTTAACCAACTATACTCACCTAGCTACTTGCTGTAGGCGAGACAAGGATAATAGTGTCTCCTCGTATAATTACTACTCCTAGTTTCCTAGTTGAGCCATCTTTTAATAACTCTTCTGCTTCTTCTAAAACCACGTTTAAGTGTTGATCAAAGCTCTTTAATCTACCTCTTATTAACACGCCTTCTCTAGTCTTTATTAATACGCTATTACCTAAGTTCTCTTCGAGTATTTTATGCGCAGTCTCACTCACTCCTATACACCTCGTAATTGTAACATACCAGTAGATTTGTAGTTAAATGTTCTGCTAAGATAGTAGTCTGTTATAGGTTTATAAGCTTAGATTGTAGTGGAGGTATTCATGGTGTACTGTAAATATGCGGGTTAGAGTAACTAGAGGTGCCACATATGCCGTTTAATAAGGGTGACTTTATACTAGTAGAATACACTGTGAGAATTAAAGAAACAGGGGCTCTGCTAGACACCACTAACGCTGACCTTGCAAAGCAGGAAAACGTATATGATGCAAGTAAGCTGTATGGGCCAACATTAATAGTTCTCGGCAAGAACTGGATAAACAGCGTGGTAGAAGAGTGGATTTTAAATTCAAGTGAAAACGTTGAAGGAGAAGTAGAAGTACCTCCAAGCAAGGCTTTTGGTGAGAGAAATCCTGAGAAAGTAAGAATTTATAGTCTACGTGAATTACAAAGACGAGGCTACACACCACGCATAGGTGATATTGTTGAAATAAATGGCTCTCAGGGTATTGTTAAACAAATTGGCGGTGGACGTGTTATTATTGATTTTAACCATCCTCTTGCAGGTAAAACTCTAATATATAAGGTTAAAATTATCAAGAAACTTGAAAGCTTCGAGGATAAGGTGAAAGCCCTGATCTCGAGGCATTTAAAAATACCTCAAGAGGACATAACTATAGACTATAATTCTAGTGAGAAAAAACTCTCAATTAACATACCAGGTAAATATGTTTCACGTGAAAACATCAATTACGCTAAACTAGCCCTTGCAGCTGACCTCTTCGAGCTCTTCAAAGACGAGATCCAAGCTTTAGTATTTAGTGAAGTATTTAAACGACCATAAATAACCTAATGAGTGTTCTTGACTATGATAATAGTGAGAATTTTTATAGATATCGGAGATTATAGGACTATTCAACTATTCAATTATACCTGTTTCTCGTAAAACTCTTATAGCTGCCTCTCGGCTTAACCCACTTTCACCTAAAATAGTATATCTTTCAGGTCTTATTGTATGAGCAATTGTGAGCGCTCTTATAATATCTTCATTATCAACTCCGAGTTCTCTCGCTGTAGTTGGCAAGCCTATTTTCTTCATAATACTCCTAATTTTCCTCCATAATGGGTCTCCATATATGTATAGCATTATTATCGTGCCGAGGGCTACTCCTTCTCCGTGGAGGGCTTTTCCCGGCGCCACTAGTTCAAGTGCATGGCTAAATAAATGCTCACTTCCACTAGCAGGTCTACTTGAACCTGCAATACACATTGAAACGCCACTACTAATAAGTGCTTCAACAAGTATTCGTACTCCTTCAGGTGCACCACTAGCAATAACTTCGTGATATTTAAGGACATGTTTAGCACTTAATAATGCTAATTGAGCTGCATAATCTCCATAATACTCCCCTTTGAGTCTGTGTGCAAGCCTCCAATCTCTTACAGAGACGAGTTTACCTAGTAGATCTCCTATACCTGAAAGTATTAGTTTTCTCGGCGCTTTTGATATTAAATCTATGTCTGCTATAATAGCATGTGGCGTTACTACATGTATACTGTAGGGTTTATTAGTACCCCTTAAACTAGCAAAAGGGCTTGCTATACCATCGTGACTGGGTGCTAGTGGTACACTTATAACTGGTATTCCTAGTTTATACCCCACGTATTTAGCAATATCTACAACCTTGCCTCCACCAACACCTATAACCAAGTTCACTTGTTCTTTCCTCGCCACCTCACTAATCTCTTCAGCCTCAACTAGTGTAGAGGTCTTAGTAATCAGTATTTTTGGCTTAGCACACTCACGCACATTTTTTTCTACAATTACTCCTCCAACCCTATAGGTGTTTTCACCTGTAACAATTCCAACACTGTTATCCTCGCAATTAATGATCTCTTCTATGATGTCTCGTATCCTAATAATAGCTCCGTTACCGATAATAACTTTCTTCGGCAACTCTATATCGTGAGTACTCAGTGTACTCACTAATACCCCTAAGCTTAATAAGAGTCTTGACGCGTCTAAAAACTGTGGTTTTAGTCTTAGGTGTATTAGAATGAATAATGTAGAGTCAAAGACCACAACCGTGGGGCTTGTTGTAGGAGACACTGTTATACTGGCGGCAGATAAGAGAGCTACTGCAGGTACAGCCGTCTATCACAAGACTGTCAAGAAAATCCTTAAAATAAACAATTACTCTGCAATGACGATCTCGGGGCTCGTCGCTGATGCACAATTTCTAGTTGAAAATGCAAGGGCCTTGTCGAGGAGATATGAACTTCAATTAAAAAAGCCTATTGAAATTAAAAGCCTAGCAAACTACTTATCACTATTATTATCAATATACTTAAGAGCATATCCGTTTCTAGTACAATTACTACTAGGAGGATATGATTCTAATGGTCCAAGCTTATACTACCTAGACCTCTACGGTACATTAACCCGCGAGAAATATATGTCTACTGGAAGCGGCTCACCCATAGCTCTCGGCGTCCTTGAATCCTCTTATCGTGAAAATATGGATCTCGAAGAAGCTAAAAAACTCGCTGTAAAAGCAGTTATAAGCGCGCTCTCTAGAGACGGCTTTAGTGGTGAAGGAGTAGACGTAGTAGTTATAAGTAAAGACGGTATAAGAGAGGAATCCATCCAACTTAGAAAAACACTATCATAATCAACTCTCATTTAATAGTCTCAACTAAAAGTAAAAAACCTATAAAAAGCTTTAAATTTAAAAACCCATATATATGGATTTAGACTTATAGAGCTTTGTGCTCCTCGAGTATAGCATTAAAAATAGTTATAGGGGTTTAATGTGGAAGCGGGCAGATTACAGCTAGATAAAAATAAGTTAGTGTTACTTAAGAATATTTTAGATGAAATAGGCCCTGAGCTCGAGTTAGCAAGTATAGAGTTTGAAGGTCCATTTATAACTATTTATGTTAGAAATAGAAAGGCATTAGCAGAAAATCAGACATTAGCACAAAACATTGCTAAAAAAGTGAGAAAACGAATTGTTGTAAGAGTAACTAGTGATATGAGACTTAAACCCGAAGAGGCGAAGTCTAAAATACTAGAGCTATCACCTAAAGAGGCCGGTGTAGATCCTAGTAGCATGTTTTTTGATGAAGCGCTAGGAGAAGTCTGGGTTAAAGCTCTTAGACCAGGCTATCTTGGAGGTAAAGTTAAGGCATCTATACTTGCAGAGACTGGTTGGAGAATAGTGCCTCAGAGGATCTCACCGTTGGAGTCAAAAACGCTGAGAGAGGTGACTAGCCTCATATTGAAACAAGCACCTTATAGGTTAGAGTTTTTGAGAAAACTTGGTGAACGAATACACAGAGACGTAGTAGTGAAAAACAACTATGTTAGAATTACTGCTCTTGGAGGGTTTAAAGAGGTGGGTAGATCTGCTATATTAGTAGAGACTAGAGAAAGCAGAGTTCTACTAGATTTTGGAATAAACATTGGAATGCTCGGAGATCCTAGTAGAGCTTATCCAATCGTAGATATAGAATCTCTTAAGATAGATGAACTCGATGCTGTAATTGTAACACACGCACACCTAGATCATGCTGGGTTAGTCCCCTTTCTATATAAATACGGTTATCGTGGACCATTATATGTTACAGAGCCTACGAGAGAGCTTATGGCAATAATGATCAAGGATCTCATAGATGTGGCAAAAAGATCTGGTAGATGTGTTCCATTTGGAGAAAAAGATCTCGCAACAGCATTAATACACACTATTACGGTTAGCTATGAGGAGGTAACAGATGTTGCTCCCGACATAAAACTTACTATGTATAATGCAGGACATATTCTAGGCTCTGCAATAGCACATTTACATATAGGACCAGGCCTTTACAATATAGTTTATACTGGCGACTTTAAATACGCTGATACAAGATTGCTTTCAAAATCACACACAGTATTTCCGAGAGTAGAGGCTCTCATAATGGAAGGTACATATGGCGCCACTTTACAAGAAGAACGTCAAAAAGCCGAGCAGAGACTTATTGAAATAACCAGTAAAGTCGCCGAGAAGAAAGGTGTCGTATTAATACCAGTATTCTCTGTTGGTAGAGGACAAGAAATATTACTAGTTCTAAATGAAGCTATGAAGGAGAAAAAGATCCCAGAAATACCTATATATGTTGAAGGCCTTATCAATGAGGTTACAGCTGTTCATCTTCAATATCCAGAATACTTAAGTAAACGTGTAAGAGATCTCATACTTGAAGGCGAAAATCCGTTCATCACTGAAAACGTGAAGTTAATAGAGGGAGAGGCTCCGAGGCCAGACATCGTTGAGGATCGACCGTGTGTGATACTCGCTACAAATGGCATGCTTAATGGCGGACCTGCTGTAGACTATTTCAGGCTAATAGCGAGTGATCCAAGAAGTGCCTTAGTATTTGTTGGATATCAAGCCGAGGGTACTCTCGGTAGAAGAATTAGAGATGGTGCTCGGGAGGTTCCAGTAGTTATTGAGGGTAAAGTAGAAGTTCTAAATGTACAGTTAGAAGTACATAGCATTGATGGATTTAGTGGTCATAGTGATCAAAGGGAACTAGTGTCCTATGTTAAGAGCATTACTCCAAAACCAAAGAAAATCATAATAAACCATGGCGAACCATCAGCGCTACAAGCACTCTACATGTTATTAAAGACATCTAAAGAAATACGGCAATTCGCCTCTGCTATATATGTTCCTTCAAACCTAGATTCATTAAATCTTACAGCATCATAGTAGATAATTACATGTAGTTAATAATAGTACTATGCATTTTTTAACATAAGTGGTGGTTGCTGTGAATATTAGAAGAGTGCTTTTTCCAGGGAGATTCCAGCCTTTTCACAATGGGCATTTCGAAGCCCTATTACAACTACTAGGAGAATATGATGAAGTTATAATTGCAATTGGAAGCGCGCAGGAGGGCTATACTTGTAAAAACCCATTTACAGCTGGTGAGCGAATGGAAATGATAGATCAGTTACTACGTCGCAGAAATCTGCGTAATAGGGTTTGGATAATTGCAATACCAGACATAAACATGCCTCCAGCATGGACAGCTTACTCGCTATCTATGGTTCCACGAGTAGAAGCTGTTGCTTCTGGTAACCCGCAAGTTCTTTACCTCTATGAGTGGCTTGGATTTAAAGTTAAGAGAATAAAGCTCGTAGAGCCGGAGAAGTATCAAGGTTCTAGAGTACGGGAGTTAATAGTACAGGGTAGGGATGAGTGGAGAGAACTAGTGCCCCCAGAAATAGCAGAATATATTGACAGTATAAGGGGTGTAGAGAGAGTTAGGAGGCTGTGTCTTGATGAGCATAGTGGAAATAGATGGTAGTTTTGGTGAAGGTGGAGGTCAAATATTAAGATATGCTCTGGCGTTCTCAGCATTAACACTTAAACCTCTCAGAATATATAACATTAGAGCTAAACGCGACAATCCAGGTCTAAGACCACAACACTTAACAGCAGTGAAGGCTATTGCCGAGCTCACAAATGGTGAGGTAGAAAATGCTTATGTTGGAAGTACCTCACTAATATTTAAACCACGTGAAAGACTATGTGGAGAATTTGATTTTAACATTGGAACTGCCGGAAGCATCTCATTGGTAATACAGGCAATATTGCCAGTACTTCTATACGCCGACTGCAGATCTAAAGTAATACTACGTGGAGGTACCAATGTACCGTGGAGTCCACCAATAGACTACATGATTCACGTCTTTAAACATAACTTAAAACTATTCAATATAGGCATAGATATCAAGATTAAGAGAAGAGGACATTATCCACGTGGTGGTGGAATAGTAGAACTCACAGTCACGCCGTTAAAGGAGCCTATGAGACCAATAAATATCATAAGTCGAGGTAGACCTCTTTCACTACACATTATAAGTCATGCTGTGAAACTCCCACATCACGTAGCTAAGAGACAGGCTGATGCCGTATTGAGAGTTTTACGTAACACTATAAATGTAGAGTATAATGTTGAATTAGAAACATATCCTCCAGAAAGAGACCCCCATCTAGGTCCAGGTAGCGGTGTATTAGTTTACCTAGATACAAGTAGTGGTACTAGGCTAGGAGGAGACTCTGTAGGAGAGAAGGGTAAACCCGCTGAAACTGTCGGCGAAGAAGCTGCGCGCACGCTACTCGAAGACTACGAGACCGGGATGGCCTTTGACAGACACATGGCTGATATGCTAATTCCATACATGTTCCTGGCTAGAGGTACTAGTAGTGTAGGAGTTGCCCGAGTAACCCTACACGCAATAACAGCTATTGAGGTAGCGAAGGCGTTTATACCTAATACGAGTATCAATATTCAGGGAGATCTCGATAAACCAGGAGTAATCACAGTAACTAATGCTGGGTTTTCTTTATAAAGCTCTCTACTAGTATTTTCTTAACCACATCTAAATTCACTCCGCTAAGTGCCGAGATCGGTATTGGCTCTAGTCCTGTTACTTCATAAATTAATTTAACAGTATTATTAATTTGTTCACGTATTAATTGATCAACCTTGTTTAACACGACTGTTATAGGTTTATCCCCAAGAACACTCTTAAGCGAGAAAAACACGTTAAATTGTTCTCTTGGTGTATAATAAAAGTTCTCGGTGAAATCGAACACGTAGATCATGTGATCTGCGAGGTACCTCAAAGCTAGGATGGTCTTATATTCTATTATGTTTTTCTCCTCAATTGGCGAGTCTAATACGCCTGGAGAATCTAATAATACTATTTTACCATAGTGTTCTACGTTGATGTGTCCAGCTATTAGAGTCTTCGTGGTGAACGGATATACCCCTATCTCAGGCTTAGTATTAGTCAATTTAGAGAGTAATGTTGATTTACCCACTTGGGGTAAGCCGGCAATAACGACAACGTAGTCACCTCTAACATCAGGCATTTTAGCTAACTCGCTGAGAAATTCTCGTAGTTTTAAAACACGCCTATTAATTCTCCTATATATTGAGAGCATTCTTGCTACGCCAATTCTCATTACATAAGCCTCGTGGGATCTATCCTTACTCTTATCAATTTCGCATAGAATATCGTTATATATTGATCTCAGCTGCTTAATAGATTTCTTAAGTATATTTTCAAATACACTTATATTTTCTCCTGTGAAAACTCTGTATAATTCTATGTAAAATGCTCTCTGAGATTTTAATTCACTTAAAACTTTAAGTATTCTAGTAAGTTCCACGTGTATAGTAGTATATGTGTAATTGAGTTTTCTCTTCATTAGACTAGAAAATTGCTCTCCTAGTTGAGGTTTAAGCTTCTTTAATCTTCTATTAATAAACTCATAAAGTTCACTATAACTCCTAATATATGTAAATTTCACAGCCACATTAACACTTCATAATTACACTCCTAAATAATTTATTTTATTTACATGTTTTTAAAGTGCATAAAGACATGTTGATTTTGAATATTTAAAACTACTGTTCTGAGTCTTCTATAACTAGTTCCACTAACATTAAATACCGAGACTATCTCCTCTTCACTGGGTATTTTACCAGTCTCTATAAACTTAGTCACCATGTATGCGAGTGCGTATTTACACCTTTCACTCCTAGCTAAGAGAGCTGGATTTACTTTCTCTAGTACTCTGAGTCCTCTGTTCACGAGTTCCCAGTAACCGTATTTCTCAATACTCTCACGAGCCTTTATAGAAGCTGATGACACTATTGTCTTAACAAATTTTCCAGTTGTAAATAACTTGTTATAGTCTACTTCTAGCCATGGTTTACCATTAATCTTTCTACTCGCAGTTAAGTATAGTCTTAAAATTCTCCTATATCTAGGTGAATATACTTTTATTCTATTATCTTCAAATCTATTTTCTCTTAAGTCCATATGCTCTACTTTCTCACTTACAGCGTATCCAGGAATATCATTTGAGGTTAATTTATCTTGAACAATACCACAGTGAGAGCATACTACTTCTCCACGTTCATAGTCCCAGACGAGTATGCCGCCACAAAACTCACACTTCATAATTTACCCTCTACTAATAATGCTCTGCACTAGCTTGTTTTATGTAGAGTGTTCACGTAACTAGACTCAGAGGGATTGGTGAAAGTGTTTTCTACACATCTGATTTATTCATATAAATACCTCTAGTACTCTTAGAGTCTAATAGAGGTGGCTTATTTGTTACCGGGAACAGCCGTTGGTTTAAAAACTAGGGAAGGCGTTGTATTAGCCACTGATAAGAGAGTTACATATGAGGGTTTTGTTCTAAGTAAGCAGGCTAAGAAAGTCTACATGATTACTGGGAGAATTGGTGTAGCCTTTGCTGGACTAATGGGTGATGTTGGTTATTTAACGAAGTTGTTAAAGTTAGAATCTAAGTCTTACGAGTTAAGAGTGGGCAGAGATATTAAGACACGTAGTCTAGCTAAAATACTCTCACTAGTACTTTACAATTACAAGTTAATTCCAATGTTTACAGAAACAATTGTAGGAGGCTATGATGAAGAAGGCCCTGCACTATTTGTCTTAGATCCTGTAGGAAGCCTAATAGAGGAGAAATATGCTGCTGTGGGTTCAGGTTCACAACTAGCACTAGGCTATATTGAACCTAAATACCGCGAAGACCTAAAAGTAGAAGAAGCTGAAAAAATAGCGGTAGAAGCCATAAAAACCGTTATTGAGAGAGACGTGTTATCAGGAGATGGAGTAGACGTAGTGATAATAACTAAAGAAGGTTATAGTGAAAAAACATATCTCTTTAAAACACTACCTGAAAAATAAGAAACCCCAGTGAAAATTAGGTTCAAGGGCCCGTCGCCTAGCTAGGATAGGGCGCCGGCCTTCGGAGCCGGAGGTCCCGGGTTCAAATCCCGGCGGGCCCGCGCCTCCTTTAAGTATTTTAATTGCATAGGATTGAACAGAGGTGTCATTTACCTTAAAATGTATTTTAAGATTTACACAGAGAAATAATTACTAAGTAATATATGAACACTTGTAACGCCTTGAGCTAAAAATATTAGATTTCTTAGTCCTGTGAAGAAGAGGCAATAAAGTTTTTAACTTGTGTTTATACTCAACGTTTGGAAGAGGTGTATTTTTTGATTGAGAACTATGTGCACTATCAACTCACAGAGAATGTTGAAGTTTTAAGACTACTAGATTATGAGACAAAGTATTTTGAAGCATTGTGGGAGATCCCTGAAGGTATTGCGTATAATTCTTACATTGTAAAGAGCTATGATAGCGTTGTCCTAGTTGATACCTGGAAAATTGGGTATGGCGATAAGCTTGTAGAACTTCTTGACAAGATTGGTGCTTTAGACAGGTTAACTCACATTATAACTCACCACTTAGAGCCAGATCACAGTGGCTCACTTGTTGAGCTAATTAAAGCTAAGCCAGATATCATCGTGGTGGGACATCCATTATCAGCCAAACTAATTGAATCACAATATGGTATTAGAGTCAACTTTAAACCCGTGAGAGATAAAGAAGAATTAAAACTAAGTAATTTACATTTTAGCTTCTATTACACACCATGGCTCCACTGGCCTGAGACTATAGTTAGCTACCTACATAACGATAAAGTATTTTTCACATGTGATGTCTTTGGCTCTTATGGAGCGTACAGAGAGAAATTATTAAGTGTCCTCAATAGTGAAGAGAGATCTCGTTATTTCAAATTAGCACGCAAATATTTTGCAAATGTTGTAGGACACTATAGAGATTTTGTGTTAAAATCTCTCAATAAACTACTTGAGTTAGTAGAGAGATCAGAATATATTGCACCAGCACATGGACTCATACTTGAAAGAGACGAAACTCTCTACATGGCTAAACTCTACGAGAAGTGGGCTAAGGGTACTGATCTTAAAGATTTTAAAATACTAGTTATATACAACTCTATGTATGGGTTTATTGAGAAACTAATAAATAAACTAGTAGAAAGCCTTAAAGACACTGGCTATAATATATCGACTTACGCCTTTACGTGGAATAAAAGGCCTTTAATTAGCGAGATCATTGGCGACGCAATAGATGCAAGTATACTCATTGTAGGTGTATCAACATATGAGAACAAAACATTTCCACTCGTTGAATACACTATTAAACTATTAGTTCACAAGGTAGGATGTAAGAAGACTATTATTATAGGTACATATGGGTGGAGCGGTAAGACCACTGAGTTGAAGAATATACTTAAAAACCTAGGATGTAGTGAAGTTTATTGCTATGAAACTACACCCAGTCAACTATTAGATGTTATTAGACAAGTGAAGAACTTGATCAAGATGGAGGCGCAGTTTTCACAATAAAGACTCAAGAGGAAAAATTTAAAAGGGGTTTTATCCTTACCTCTAAAAACTTGGCTGTAAAATATACCTGAATATAGAGGGTTGAGTGGTTATGAGTTTTTAGTTATAGTGAAGAGCAATTAGAGAAGTTAAGAGTTGATAAGCAAAGACTCCGCGAGATTATAAAAGAGTTGTCTATGTGGAGAGCACATGCAACAATATTACTAAGCCTCTATATTCCACCTGGTAGACCTGTAAGTGATGTGCTGGCATTGCTTAGACAAGAGATCTCTGTAGCTGAGAACATTAAATTAAAGAAAACCAGGAACTCTGTAGAGTGGGCTTTAAATGTTGCTTATGATAGGTTGAGCAAAGTCCCTAAGATCCCTGAGAACGGGCTTGTATTATTTGCTGGCTTAAACCCAGATACAGGTGATAACGTTGTAGTTATGTTCATACCTCCCGAGAAAGTGCCACTATTCTTCTACAGAACAGACAAGCACTTTCACGTAGAGTTTTTAGAGGAAATGGTGTCGGAGTCTAACATCATTGGATTATTAATAATTGAGAGAGATTACGCCACTATTGGGTTACTCAAGGGAAATAGACTTGAAGTTGTAGAGGAAATCGAAGGTTATGTACCAAGTAAACATCACAAAGGTGGGCAAAGTCAGAGGAGATTTGATAGGATAATTGAGCAATTAGCTGAGGAATTTTACAAGAGAGTTGGTGAACACGTAAATAAAGTGTTTTTACCACTACTTGAACAAGGTAAATTAAAAACTATAATTATTGGCGGACCAGCTTACGCTAAACATGATTTTATACAAGGAGATTACATTGACTATAGACTAAAGCAGATTATCGCCCCAGAGCTTATAGACGTATCATATCAAGGCGAAGCCGGCTTAAGAGAACTCATACTTAAAGCAGGAGATCTCCTACAAGAACAAGAGTTCGCCGAGTCACTTAAGTATTTAGAAGAGTTCAAATATCACATAGCTAAAGATAATGGTCTGGCCGTATATGGTGAAGAAGAAGTAAAATTAACTCTTGAGAGAGGCCTACTAAAAGTATTACTCCTTGGAGAAAATAGAGATGACCTACTAGAGTGGCTTGAAAAAGCTTCACAATACGGTGTTAAAGCTGTAACTATAAGTAAATCTGTGCCCGAAGCTGAATGGTTCTATAAGACATTTAACGGCTTAGCGGGTATACTTAAAACCAAAATGAGTTATTTTGAGTAGTAAAGACCTAATTCTCATAGAGTTTTACCACAGTTAAGTAATATTCTCTATAAGAAGAGTTAGTTTCACTGTGCCCTCCTCTAAAAGTACTCTATGATAAATAGGTGTTTACAGTGAAGGGTATAGAGTCTATAGTAGGAGCGTATTTAGCATTAATTCTAATAACTGGAGCAGTATTAGGACTCTTTATTTGGAGTAAACATTCAATACTATATCTTAAGGAGGACATAAGTACCGCTAGTACTAGGTTTCAGTATATACTTTACCCACCTATTTTAACACTAAGATATGTTAATGAGAGTGTGCTATTGCTCACTATATATCCGCGTATACCAGTTTATGTTAGGGAGATTATATTAAGAGATCTTGGAGGAAATCTCTTACATTACAAGTACTTAGATATTCTCGTGAATAACTCTTACTCCGTAGAAATTCCAATCATAAATACACCATTTCACATTTTACTAGTATCTAATGACGGTGTCATTTACTACTATAATCCACGTGATGACCCCGGATTAGCCACAGCACCAGACTATTTGAGAAGTAAAGGTTATATAGATTCAGAGTTAATAGAGTACTTGTCTAGTAGTAATAGTAATTCTACATACAACTCGGAGCTTATCCCGATATTAAGCTATGGATATAAGTTACATGTCGGAAATATCAACATGGATATTTACAATCAACCAGGATTTAAAGAATTCTTATATTTAGTAGGACCTATCGATTGTAGTAGAGTTAGGTTTGATGCTTATGGTGGACCATATTGGGATATGGTTTGTAATTGTAATATGTCTAGTAGATTTCACTGGTTAACCTATGGGCTATATGGTAAATATACAACAAACCCATATCCCCCAAGACCAATTATAGGAGAAAACTTCTACTTCGTGCAAAACTCAAGTCTACTAATCATTGGGACAGATTTAACATGGACTTATAACTACTTCCAGGTCTACAGGCTCCTAAAATACACAGGTAATACGCCTATTCAATTCAATGTCACGATAAAAGTTAGAGGATACTATTACTTGGGTTCAACACAATACCCATTAACACTAGACTTCATCCCAGTCGTCTATATTTACGATGCTACTACATCACCACTAACACCTGTCTCACTTGGAAGAGGATCCTCAGATACATTTAAACCATGGCTTAAGAGAATACCACTCGAATCATCTTATATAAGTACTAATAGTTTATCATTCTGGAGTAAAACATACACTGTGACAATATCTCCACACGAAGTTGGTATTACATCAGCTGTCATACTCGTAGGCCTAGAATTATTAAAAGTATCTAGTATGACTGGCTATATTGAAATCTATATTCAAACTTAAGAGCTATAATTCATGAATCAGACAAGAACATTTAAAACTAACATTCAAAAATCTAATGACAAGAAGCCCGGATTAAATTTATTCAGCTAAGGGATAATTTAACAACAAGAAATTAACTCTACTCGATCCGAGGCGATATAAGATTTAGTTAGGTGAAGTCTTAAAGGCCCTCATAGTAAGGTATGAAATCTTAGATAAGAGCATGATATTTAATTAAGGCTATTTGTAAGTAATCCTCCCAGGAAATCTAATAGAATTTATTCAGAGATTCCTCTTTTAAACTATAGAAACAAGTATAGATGATATAATTGCTGGAATTAAACTGTATTTAAATAATTGTATTAGTGCTTGATCTATTCTATAACGCCCCATTACATTCTTCACGAGCGTAATTACAATTACGAGTACTACGTATTTCACTATAAGCAATAATACTCCCCCTATAGAGAGGTGTCTAAATGGTAGTGGGCCACCAAGAAATATGTATACACCGAGGAGTAGTGATATGGCTAGTTCAACGTCATGTAAAAGTCTAAATAAAGCTAGAAGTGGACCTGAGAATTCTGTTTCAAATCCTGCAATTATCTCCTGTTCTGCTTCAGGAATATTGAATGGTTGATACATAACTTTAGCTTGTAAACTTACAATATAAGCTATAAAGCAGAGAAGCATTATCACGACGTAGAGAGGGTTTAACCATGTTCTTGGAACATTCACATAGCCGCTTAAACTCATAAATAACACATCACCTCCCCTAGTCGTTAAATAGACTGGGATAATAATGCTTGCAAAAAATGCTGGCTCAGCTATCGTGGCAATACTTAACATCCTTGAAATACCTATGCTTGTATATGGACCCGGCATTGCCATTGAAGCCATGACCGTTGATATAAATGGTATAACACTTGCCATATAGAAAAATATTAATACATCAAACTCAGAGCACACCCTAAATGGGCTAAGAGGTAGGAACACGAGTGCACCAATAGAGAATGTTAAACCCATTAAAAAGAACAGCTCTGCTGTCTTAACCATGCTAAACCTTGTTTTAACGGTTTCCTTGACGCGGAGAAGTTTCCAGAAATCATAAAATGGCTGAAGAACACCAAAAGCCCCAACATAGCTTGGACCCATTCTATTCTGATACCTAGCACTAATCTTTCTTACCATGTACTGTGTGAAGAGTGCAAGTGATATTATAAAAAATAATCCTGGGAATATTATAGTTGAAAGTATTAGTAACATGGTTTGATCAATGGTCACATCTACCACCCTATAAGCATCAATGTCGTAAAAACTACTATAGAGATTAGAAGGAGTATTCCATACCATGATGATATAAACTTGTACCAGTCATGTAGGCTCCCTGTGTGAACTTTTGTGACAAGTATATTAAAGATCGATCTCGCAAATCTCCTTATAAATCCCCAGTACAGTGAAGCTATGCTTGGAGATATTGAGGACACTACGCTCTCAGGCTCACCTGATAAGTATACGTCTGAAATACGAGTAATGCGTGATTTTAACATATAGTAGAGCAGTAGTGTAATTGCTAGTAAGAGAGCTACTGCTCCAATTGAAATGGCAACCGCCATGTAAGGGTCTACTTTAAGGGTAACCATCTCCAAAGCTCACCCGGTATTTTCTCACATGCCACCTGCACATAAATATCTACGCCCTTAATTAGACTTAAAGTTGTTTTCTCAAATATAGGCATGAGATACCAGAATATTACGCCGAGTACTAGAAGAGACATTGCCATTAGTAATAACATTACTTCTATCCATGAACTTCTACTAAGCTTCTCATAGGTTTTTCTAGGGACATTAAAGATCACGGACGATATTATTTTCATGTAACCTGGTATCGATAGAGCTGTTATTATGATTATAAGTACTGGTACTAGTACAAAACCAGCAGAAATATAGCCAAGTGCTATTAGTAGTTTAGAATAAAATCCTATAAATGGTATGAGACCTGCAAGGCTAAGAATACTAATAATCACCGCTGCTGATGTTAATGGGTAAATCTTGCCGACACCACCTATTTCATCAAGGTCTCTTGAACCAGCAGTTTCAATAAATACACCACTAGCCATGAAGAGCACTACTTTAGCTATACAATGAGATACTATATGTACTAGTGTACCAGTTATAGCAATTTTCACTACATCCTCGCTAATTAGAAAACCAGCAGATAACCCCATATAGATTATACCAGTATGACTAATAGCACTATAAGCTAAAAGTCTCTTAATATCACGCTGATACATCATCATTAATGCACACACGACTCCACTAATTGCCCCGAGTGTGAGCAGAACTATTAGAATTACCTCGCGATACTCTACTAAAACGCTTTTCTCTCCAAATATCGTGTAGAGAAATCTCATAACTGCATAAATACCAACACTTTCAACTAAACCCGAAAGAGCTGCTGATATAGGAGTTGGGGCTTCTGGGTTAGCATCAACTAGCCAGAAGTGATTAGGGAAAATAGCAGATTTAAATGTAAATGTCCACAGTGCAAGAGATACCGCGATCAATGAGAGATATTTAAGACTTGGAGTCTCAAGCATCGAGGATAGTAGTGCTAAATAAGCCATGTTAACTGTGCTAAAACCAGAGTAGAGTAAAACTACCGCTACAAAATACATTGTAGTAGCTACCGCCCCTATTAACGCGTATTTAGCTGCTGCCTCCACAGCTTCAGCTCTACTTCTATGATAAGTGACAAGTCCATATGTTGATATACTTAAAACTTCTAGCATAACAAATAAGTTAAAGGCGTCTCCCGTGTAAAGACACCCTAAAATGCCTGTTTCAAGACCTAGTAGTAGAGTATAATACCATGAAGCTTCATCTAAGTAGCGACTATACCAATTTGAGTACAAGATTATTGAGAGCATTAACCACGCTACTAGAGCTGCTAGAAGAGCGTTAAATAAATCGATCTCATAGACTATTCCAAAGTGCGGTGGCCATCCACCATATTTATAAATTAATGGCTTTTCTTCTAGAATTACATAATATAGTACCGTCGTCGTAGTGAGAGTTGCATAAAGACCTCCAATAGTCGCTAGTATAAAAGGTGCTTTTTTCTCACTCTTAGTCAACTTAGAGACAAGTGGCGTTATAAAAGCTAGCGTGACTAAGATAGGTGTTAGTGGCCCAATCATATTCGTGACTAACGTGTCCAGCTCCATTAAATTCACCTCTTAATCAAATATTCTTCTCGCGAACTTTTCAAAAGACTCAAATATCTCCCTCTTAGCCTCTAGCGGGTCTAATGTTTTAGCATCAATCCAGTGGATATAAAAAGCTTTCCTAGTCTCATCGATCTCCACTACAACTGTTCCAGGTGTATTGGTTATACTGTTAGCTATTGTTGTAATTGCGTAATCTGAGTTTGCATTATAATAGGTCTCTATAATTGCTGGGTTAACAGGTGTTTTCGGGTGTAATATTCTTTTGATAACATCTACATGAGCCTTTGTCTCATAATATGTAAAGTATAGTATAGCATATGTGATTAAATAAAACCAGCGTATAGCATTTAATGGTTTCAATGGATTTTTAATAATCATACCTGAAAATACCACACTAACAACTATAGAAACTAATACTCCTGTTACAATATCATAACCAGTAAGACTACCAGTATATATTGTATATATTGCAAAAGCCAGAAGAAATATGAGAAAAACACGTAAAATACTCTTCAAAGAACTCACCCTCTAAGCCTCCTGATCTCTCTCATGTCAAGTGTCTTATAGTGAGAGTAGAGAATCCAGCCGAGAAATACGAGGAAGAGTATGACTGCTAACCCTATGACTATTGCTGTTAATACAAGAGCTTGTGGTAGCGGGTCTACAGCTAGCTTTGCGAATTCCTCTACAGCTCTAGGATTTAAGTCTGTTAATACAGGTACTTTTGATGGATTTTGATTAATCCACCTTCTATAGCCAATAAATATCGCAAATGTATTTGCTGTATCACTAAAAATAGTCAATGCAATTATCTTCTTAATATAATGTGGTTTAAAGAATATTGCATATAATGAGATAACGAAGTTTGCTAGTAGTGAGGCAAGAACTACTGATAAAAGATACGTATTTATAATCTCCAAGCTAATCACCTCTCTTCGACTTGTAGTGTTCTCGCTAACATTAAGACTATAAATGCAATAGAGAATCCTGCAGCAACCGCAAACATCTCAAAGAGATTAAAAAACCACAATGTACCGCTGATCAGGGCTCCCGCGATATATATGGGCATAGATGTCTGTGCATCAGGTTTAATCATGTTCTGAAACACATAGGCATGTGTACCCTGTATTAAACTCACCAAGAACAATGCTATAGCAGTTAATCCAATACCGAAGAGACCTAGACTCCTCATAATAATCATTTTTGACGTTGTAAAGCCCCTCATTATTAGAAAAGACACTGAAAACACTACTATAATCACCATAGGCAATACCGCTATAACTGAGCCGCCTTGAAAGCCGCCGCCAGGCGTTAAATGACCGTGTAGGGCAATAGAAGCTCCTACTACTATGATCATTGGCGCCGTAATTCTTGTAACTGTCTTAACTATTAGTGAAAGCCCATGACCAGGTTTCTCGGCACGCTCACTAAGAAGCCTGCGCGTTAGTGCTAACCCTGCTATTAACGCTAAATAGAAAACCGATGTCTCAAAAAGAGTATCTAAGCCTCTAAAATCCCATACGATAGCTGTAACTGCTTCTGGTGACATTACTGTGTATTCTCTTAATTTATATGGATTATAAGTAGCATATAAGTAGAATTCTGCTGGAGGTCTCACAGCTGTCGACGGCATAATGTGTTCAAATCCCACCGTGATTAGTAATGCTAGTGCTAATATTAGAATTATTAATACAACTACTTCTACAGTCTTCATTCTTTCTCCCACCTCTCTGTTTTACTAATTAAGATCAAGAGTACTCCAGGTATAAGTCCGACAGCTACAGGAATATACACTAAACCTATATCTGGGGCTAGCAATAAGAAGTAGAGTATGGTATAAAGCCCGCTTTGAAGAGCGCTATAAATCACTGCTTTTACCAGATCTTTTTCTACTACAGCCATGTAAACAGCTAATGTTGATATAAGACTTACAACGGCCATTAATATATATATTCCTGTTTCACCAGACAACATAGATACTCTCACCCACAGAGTTCAGGATCTAGTTTATCTGCTATACATGGTTTTACACGAGCAACCTTAGCTTTATGAACACCCCTTGCTAGCGCATGAGAACCTGCTGGAGCTAGTATAAGTACTATAAAAGCTGCCACAATGCTTGCTCCAGCCACAAACCATCTATAAACTCCAAGTTCCTCAACCGTGATTGCTAAAATAGCTGATCCTACTAGTGGATAGACAGATCCCCATATAGAACCTATTGTTGCAGCATGTAATCTCAAATAGAAATTCTTAAATCTATGAAATCCAATCGCAGAGACTAAGGCTGCAAACGCACCTAGACACAATAGAGCTGATCCTATTACTCTCAATATAATTGGGGTTTCAAGCACCGAGATCACCATGCTCAAGATATTTTGCTATATAAATGTCTAGAGAGTAAACCCAGAGAGCTAAAGGTATAACTAAGACTATAAGTAATGGCTGTTTTAGATATATACTTAACAGAGTAAAAAGAACTAGAGATATATATGTTAATACGTCAATCGCCAAGACCTGATCACCAATTGTAGGACCTTTTAAAGCTATTATAGAGAGTAGTAAAATCGCAATGGCATAAATGAACATTACAATCAATATTAACTCCATTAACACTATCCACTCACCTTTTTCACAGTGCTTAAAGAGTACTCTTCTGAGTTTATTTGTATAGGCCCAGCAATATCATATTTACTAGTGACAATAAAAGCATTTACAGGGCATATTTTAACACACCTATAGCAGAATACGCATTTTAAATAGTCTATTAATGGATATATCTTCTTCGGGTTTTTAGCAGGGATTTCATAACCTTGAGGTATTGGTGTCATTTTGATAGCATCAGCAGGACACTCCAGTGCACAGAGAGTGCAGCCTGTACATTTTGTAAGGTCAGCATATTGGATACCGCGTGAATCCTCTTCTACAGGCGTTTTTTCACGAGGATATTGAATAGTTGCTGGTTTTCTCAATAAATTTTGAAGAACTAACTCTACTAGTTTAGGTCTCTTCATACTCTACCACCTGCAAGTTCTTTTAGCGTCAACTTGTACTTAGTGTTCTTTTCTAAATCTATGACTATAACTCTCTCCATGCATGATATACATGGGTCTAGCGAGGTAAGAGCTACAGGAACATCTGCTAGACTAAGACCTACATACATGAATGCCGAATTTATAATATTATTAAAACTAGGAGTTCTAATCTTTACTCTATAAGGATATGTACTCTTACCATCACTCATAACATAATATGTTAACTCACCTCTCTGAGCTTCAACTCTAGCATAAGACTCACCTTGTGGTATTACGCGTGGAAGTCTTTTTTCATCTGGAACGGGATTACCATCAGCTGGCAATTTCTCTAAAATGTAGAGACACATATTTAGAGCCTCTAATGTCTCATCCCATCTAACCATCATCCTAGCCCATGAGTCACCTTCAGTCCTAGTGATAACATTAAATGGTATTTCGTCATATGCGTCATATTTGTCGCTAGCTCTACTATCTATCCTCACACCAGAACCTCTAGCTACAGGTCCTACGAGACTGTGACTTGTGACGTCAACGGGCTTTAACAAGCCAACTTCAACAAGTCTCTTAATTATAGTCTCATCTTCTTCGAAAACCTTCTTATAAAACTCTATTCTAGGTTTTAACTTGACTAGTAGATCCCTTATTCTCGCTCTTTTAACCTCATCTATATCTCTCCTAACACCTCCAATCATCATATAATCCCCTAACACTCTATTTCCAGTTAATATTTCCTTAGCTTTCATAACTCTCTCTCTATCAAGCATAATTTGCATAAAGAGTGTTTCAAAACCAACAATTTCCGCCATAATGGCGTTTATTATCATATGGCTGTGAATTCTCTCAAGTTCCATTGCTAATACGCGAAGATATCTTGCTCTATTATTTGGTTTAATATCAAGTAAATACTCTAAAGCCCTAACATAACAATTAGCATGAACAGTATTACAAATGCCACATACACGTCCAGCTATAAATATATCTCTGTAAAATGTATTTTTCTCACAAAGCTTTTCAACACCCCTGTGATTATATCCGGTATTTACTTCTACTTTAACAACTTCTTCTCCATCAGCATAAACTTTGAGTAGTAATGGTTCGTGTAATGCTGGGTGTTGAGGACCTATGGGTACTTCTGTTGTGACTAATGGTATTTCAACTACCTTCGTCACAGTCATATTACACACCACTATCTTTTCTAAGCGGATATATACCTTTTTCAGCAATATCTAAAGACACAAAAAAGCCGCGTTTTAAGTATGGATTTCCTCTAAAAAAGATACCGAGTAAGTCGTGGGTTTCACACTCCCCATTAAAAACTCCTGGCACTATGTCTACTAACGTATCTATTACAGGGTTATTTCTATCCAGATATGTTCTAACTACAATGGTCTCTTCTTCCGGCAATAATACCACATAATAATCTAATCTAATTTTCCCCTCGCCTGGAAGATCTGTTCCAACGATAGTTGAGATGTAAAAAGATTCATATCCATGCTGCTCAATTAAATCTTTAAAAAGAGGTCTCACGTTTTCAGGTCTAATTATAAAAACTGTTCTCTTAGGCTTTACTAAGTCGACTTTAACAGCATATTTTGAAAAGAGATCTCGTTTACTGCTCACATTTATCCCCTACACGAGCCTCACTAAGCAACTTTAACAACTTCACTATACCGTCGAGAATTGCCTCAGGTCTCGGGGGGCACCCAGGTATGTAAATATCTACTGGTATGACCTTATCAGCTCCAGCTATGACATTATAAGATTTTGCGAAGACGCCACCACTACAGGCACAAGCACCTACGGCTATAACGAATTTTGGACATGGCATCTGATTATAGAGTCTTCTAAGTCTTTCACCCGCTTTTTTAGTTACAGCTCCAGTCACAACTAAGATATCCCCGTGCCTAATACTAGGTGCAAGCTTAACACCGAATCTCTCAGGATCATATAGTGGAGTTATAGCTGCTAAAACTTCTATATCACAGCCATTACAAGCACCAGTATTAAAGTGAAGAAGCCAAGGACTATATCTAATCAATCTATAATCTCCACGAGCTTTTATACTCCTCTCAGCGCTCTCTACGCGTGAAAGCACGATTATCGCCTCTGATTTAATTCTAAACCAACTGATGACATTTTTAAACTTTTCCACTTTTAATCAACAGATCTGCCGCTATTATTTGTCCAAGTGCTAATCCTCCATCTCCTAGAGGTATTTTTCTGGGTAAATTAGGCATTAAATCTTCTTCTCTCAATCTCTCATATAAACCCATATATATGAATTCGTTAACAGCTGCTCCTCCACCCAATACGACCCCATCTATTCTAAACCCCTTAATAGAACATGTTATTAAGTCGCCTAATGCTAGACCAAAACTATATAGAAAGCTCTTTGCAAGTGTGTGAGGATCGTATTTCGTTCGACTCTCTAAAACCCAGTTAACTAGTCCTCTATAGTCTAGTTTTAAAATGCCATTATCGCTGATAACCACGTAATCATTCACATCAATCAGCCCTCCACTACTTCCAAGAGCTTCTAGTTTTATCGCTGGCTCTCCTTCATACGTTCTCTCTATATTTGGGTCTATAATCGCCATTACCATATCAATAAGTCTACCGGTACTTGAAGCTAGTGTATATTTTTTCTGCGTTATAAGGATGTGCGATGCAAACGCCTCATATAATTTACTCGTAGGGGTTCCCATAGACTCTAAGAGCTTCTTGATCTCTATCCACTCATATCCTTCCATAGTAAGATAAGATGAGAATATACGTATTGGTATATAAGTATCTCTGTCACTTGTTAATGGTAATTGTTTTAGTGAAGCAATTCTTTTATAGCCATATTTTTCTGTGTTAAATAATAAGACCTCGCCTCCCCAAATGGTATTATCATCGCCCCAGCCCAAGCCATCTATAGCAAGACCTACTAATTCACCTTTAATTTCTAGGTCAATTGCCGTTGATAACACATGTGCGTAATGATGTTGTACCTCTATAAAGCCTAGTCTATTTACATTAGAATAAAGTAAGCCTAATGTTCTCGAATATAATCTTGGATGTTTATCTACC
The DNA here is from genome assembly GCA_020833225.1 of Desulfurococcaceae archaeon. GTDB lineage: Archaea > Thermoproteota > Thermoprotei_A > Sulfolobales > Desulfurococcaceae > UBA285. The sequence continues at coordinate 29,507 of JAJHQS010000001.1, read as the reverse complement.
ACAACAATGGGTTTATTGTTCATACCTATATGATAATTTTTCACTAAGAACTCTAAGTATTTTACCAGATCCTCCTGGGCTTCTAAACTATCTAGATCACCAATATATTGTGTTAAAACCACTCTGTTCTCAAAACCTATCCCCCCTACATTGTCAAGGTCGCCTCCGAATGCTATGTACTCTCTGCTCAAGTTAAATGGTATTGTTATCCAAGCTGGTGCAAAACCTCTACTCCTTCTAAGTATAACATAATTACCTCCAGTTTTCCGTATTACGCTATCATCTACTCTATTCACTATCTCTCTATCGTGAACTAAGAAGTAATCTGCTATTTTAGATAATTTTATTTTAGCACAATCTTCATCTTTACACATAGGCTCTCCTGAAACGTTGCCACTTGTCATGATCAAAAATTTATCCCTGGTATTAAGTAGAAGGATGTAGTGAAGCGGCGTATAAGCCACAAATACTCCTTCATGGGCAAGTCCAGGTGATACATACTTAGAAACAGGGCTTTCAGGGCGCTTAGGCAACAATAGTATTGGAGCTTGAGGAGAATTTAATAACACTTCATCTTCATAATCTATATAAACAAGTTTACTTAAAACAGTGGTATCTAGGCCCATGATTGCGAAGGGCTTATTAGGTCTTCTCTTCCTCCTCCTAAGTTCAAGTACTACTTCATCGTCTGTTGCGAGAGCTGCAATATGATAACCCCCTAGGCCTTTAACACCAACAATATAGCCTTCATCGATAAGTTTCGCCGCCATTAAAATGGGATCATTACAGTCTACTCTCTCAAAATTTTTATCTAAAAGCATAATTCGCGGACCATCACGAGGGCAACTAATGCCCTGAGCATGATATCTCCTAGTATTTGCAGGATCCGTATATTCTCTCATGCAATCGCTACATAGCTTATATTTATTCATCGAAGTGTTCTCCCTATCATACGGTATCTTATAGATCATTGAAAATCTAGGTCCACACCACGCACAAGAATTAAATGGATACATATATCTCTTATTCTCTTTGTCAAGAATTTCCTCGAGACAATTTTTACACATAGCTAAGTCAGGTGGTATATTAGATCTTACATATGTTTTCTCACCGCTAACTTCTATGTTAAAGTCTGTATAACCACATATATGCTCCTCTTCGGAGAAAACATACTCTATAATTGCAGGCGGTGGCTTCTCATAGAATAACTCGGCAATAAACTCGTAGAGGACGTTCTCAGGGCCTTCAATCCATAATTCTACCTCACCGCCACCGATATTCCTCACATATCCTCTTAGTTTAAACTCTTTTGCAAGTCTACTTATAAATGGTCTAAAACCAACGCCTTGAACAAGTCCAGTTATAATAATACGTAATGCTCTATTTGAGTTTGTCACGTTTTCCTCGCCTAATCTATAACATTGTTATTTTTACTTCTCCCTTTTAACTCTCAACTCGCTTCCAATAACCCAGTATTCTCCATCAGATCTCTTTTCTAACTTGAAAATAGGCACCTCGCTCTTAACTCTCTCTAGTATTTCTTCAGCTGCCGCGAAAGAACTTTTTCTATTCTCAGCGAGGACAGCTATTACTATTGTTACCTCACCGGGCTTTAACGATCCTATTCTATGCCATATAACAACGTGAGATAGCTTATATTTTTCTGCTTCTTCACGCGCAATTTTCTCCATTATTTTTAAAGCAGCATTTTTTACTATTGTATACTCGAGTTCATAGACTTTCTTATCTCCTTCAACAAGTCCCTTCACTAAGCCTATGAATAATGTGATGGCTCCGCAGTGTTCATCGAGTTTTAACATGGTATTTACTAAGGAGTTTAAGTCTAATTGTTCACTCTTATCGAGTATTCTAACATCAATTAACACGCTATCCACCTGAAAATGGTGGTACTAAATAGATCTCTACAAGATCTCCTTCTATAATATAATCTTCGCTTACAACACTACTTCCAACTATAATAATGGGTTTTACACCAATACTATTAATATCATAAAGAGACCTTAATCTCAATAAAATATCTTTAACTACAACTTTACTCTCGTTAAATTCTAAAATAACTTCATCTCCAAGTCTATCTTTAAATACAGAGTAAGGCTTAACTACGACTCTCACTTATACTTCCCTTAATTTTTTCAATAATTCTCACATCACTTATTACAGTATAAGGATATTGGCCTTTCTCATCTTTTTCATATTTCTTAACCATATCCCATATGTTTAATAACGCGATAGTAGCACCTGTGAGGGCCTCCATTTCAACGCCAGTTTTAGCTGTTGTTTTAACTTTAACATATACTCTCACTCCATCCTCCTCTACCACGTATTGAACATCGACAGTCGTTATTGGTATATTATGTGTTAGTGGTAGTAAATGAGGTACATTTTTCACGGCATTTATGGCAGCTATAGTACTTACTGTAAACACGTCTCCTTTCTCTACAAGCCCCTCTCTTATCCTCTTAATGGTTTCAGGTCTTAATTTAATAAACCCTGTTGCAGTAGCTTCTCTATAAACTTCTGCCTTCTCGGTAATATCAATCATTTTAACCATAATAATCACCTAGATTTAAAAAACGGTTTTCTTAAGCTAATAGCTCTCTTAAATCCTTCTAAAACACCTATTTCATCTCTAGCAATAATGGCGTTATATACATCTACAAACGGGTACTCCACGTAGAGACAGGTTTTTAAATAGCCTTCTGGCGTAAACCTTAACCTAGTGCAAGAACTACATAAGTGTGGATTGCCATATCCAATAACAACTTCTACTTTAATACCACTTGGAAGCACATATATAGGTCTACTCTGAAAAATCCTAACTGTTTTCTTAACAGCGATCTTCTCTAAAAACTCCACTATAGGATCTAATTTAACATGTTCACTTTTATACACGCCTATAGGAGTGCCTAAAGGTATTAACTCTATCACATTTAAATCAAAACCATATTTCTCAGCTAGTTGTAATATTTGAGGAAATTCACTGATATTCGACTTCATAGCAAGGAAATTCAACTTTACTTTTAATCCATACTCTAGAGAAGTCTCTAATCCCTTAAGAACACTATCAAGTAGGTTAACCCCGCCTGTTAAATATCTATACGTGTCTTCTCTAAGAGAATGTAAACTTACATTTACTCTATCAACCCCGCTCTCAGCTAGTAATTCAGCCTTTTCGCAAAGCAGTGAACCATTAGTTGTAATTGAAACCTCCTCTGCGTAAGGTCTAATTTCTCTCACAATCTCATGTACATCTCTCCTCAACAGCGGCTCTCCGCCAGTTATTTTGTAAAATTTAATATTTATCTTCCTAGCAATACTTGCTAAAAACCCATAATCTTTAGGCCTTAATCTCTCCTCAATATTTCCACTAGACTTCTCTAAACCTTCTCTATGACAAAAAATACACTGATAATTACATCTAGTCGTAATTATTAGCCTTAAACTATCTACTGGTCTACCATAATTATCACGTAGAGGCATGTCTTTAACATTAATACTCAAAAAACATTACCTCTCATCTAACTTATCTTAAAACACCTAGGGTAAATATACATCTGCAATATAGTTGCTAAATAGCTAAATTAAATAACTTCTTTCTAGTAAACTCTGAATTGTAATAGCATAGGTGATTATTGCAATGAAGCCTGAGCCTGAGTGTTTAAGATGTATTCTATCTGTGAGATTACGAGAAATAGAAAGTACAAGTATTCCTGACAAGCTTAAAATTCAAGTGGCTAAAGAGCTACTTAAGCTATTGATTGAAGAGTTTTCATTAGACAAAGAGCTGACACAACTTGCTACAATTACATTTAGGTATGTGATTTTAAAACTACCTGAAGTAATTACTTACTATGAGAAAATTAAGTCAATATCTAATCTACAAGCACTACGTGATCTACATGTTCACGAAGAATACTCAGCTAGACTAATAAACAATTACGAGAGATTTAGATATCTCGTTAAGCTCTCAGGCATTGCTAATATTATTGACTATGGTGTAGCTGAACACAGCGCTAATATAGTAAGTATAGATCCTTTAAAGGTTGAGAAGGCCGAGTTATTTATTGACCATGTACGTGAATTTTACGAGGTAGTAAGAAAAGGGGGGTTAAATGTATTATGGTTGTTTGATAATGCTGGTGAATCTATTTACGACATGTTACTAATCAGAGAGATCAGGTATATGGGCAATAGCGTATATGGCTTTGTAAAAGAGGATCCAGGCTTCCAAAACGATGTAACCATCTATGATGCTGTATCTAGCGGACTAACTAGCGCTCTAGATGGAGTTGTAGCTTATCAGGGTTCAACTATACACATTGAGAATTTAAGTGAAGAAGCATTGAAAAGTATAGAAAAAGCTGATTTAATAGTCGCTAAGGGCATGAGCCATTATGAATATCTCAGTGAGCAATTTTTAGATAAACCTGTAGTGTTTATACTTGTAGCTAAATGTGATCCTGTGGCCAGCACAATAGGTGCCGGCTCCAGAGGCAAAATTATTTGTCTCTTCAGAAAGACTGGTGAGCTTTGAGTGCTTATTGTAGCTAAAGCTAGGGGAGAAAAAATAGTGTTTAAAAGAGCCTCGCTTAATGACCTCTGTCAAGCCATTTACATATTAGTACAGCTTATACCTCAAGGATTTGTAACAAGCTATTTAAGTATAGCTAAATTACTTAATATACATCCACGTATTGTTGCACAGTGCCTAGCTAAGAACCAGGATATCATCATCATACCGTGTCACAGAGTTATACATAGGGATATGCGTATAGGAGGTTACCGTGTCCTCGGTAAAGAGTTCAAAAAGAAGCTTTTAGCACTTGAAGGTGTACAAGTTAAAGACGATCATGTCTCAAAAGAGCATTTTATAGAACTCTCAGAACTAATTAAAGCTCTAGATTAGAAAATAATAATTAAATTTGATAGTTGTATACTCCTACGTGGTGTTAAAAAGTGAATACTACTACATCGTGCTTTGAAATTATTGTTGTTAGTGATAGGGTAGCAGAGAATCCTCAAGAAGATGTTAGTGGCGAAATTGCAAAGAAATTTTTAGAGGAGAGGGGATATTGCATTAGTAGAAAAAAGATTATTAGAAATAATTATAGAGAGATCTTGAGAGCTATTAGAGAGGCTAATGGCAAAGTATTAGTGCTCTTAGGAGGTACAGGGCCAAGTCCTCGAGACATTACAGTCGACGTTGTCGAGAATATTGCATGGAGATGTATGCCTGGATTTGGAGAGCTCTTTAGAGCTCTCTCAATGCAGAGAATAGGATATAGAGCTATACTCTCTAGGACAGCGCTCTGCATACTCCACGACGGTAAAATCTCCACAGTGCTACCTGGTTCTCCACAAGGAGTAATATTAGGCCTTGAAATACTCGTAAACATAGTCAACCATCTCCTTGAAGAAGTAAATAGATTTGAGGGTGTTCACATACACGAAGACCAAGCGCATAATTACATTGACAAATAATTAACCTCTGCTAAGTGTGCGAAACAGAAAAGATCGCATTAATCGCTGAAAAGCTCTTATTAGTACAATAGTTCCTGTCTAAAACCTACTGATAAAGAAGCGGCTATGACATTTCTCCCTAGTTAATCAGCAAGGCCCGTCAATTCATCCCTTTAAAGGTCATCCCTTCCAAGCTTCATCCTCTGTTAACTACTTATTTAAAACAGTTACTTAAAATTTTACTAAGAGAGATCTCTGCTATGACTACCGGGTTTTTAAGTTCTAATTTAAGTAGTATTTTGGGATGCACTTCACCTACGAATCCTATATTTTCACCACAACTATTTATTAGTGCTGTCCTTTCTGGTAAAAATCCAGGCATTAATCCTTTACTAAAAGATACTTCAAGTCCAAGTTCTTTCATTAAGGCTTTTATATGTATGAGACCATCTGTCAAAGTGGCTTTTTCATGGTAAATAAGCAAAGAAAGCCTTCTATCAACTCTAGCTCTTGTCTCAAAGGTTTCATCAGGTATTACAACATCTCCTATTTCGAATATTTTTAACCTACTATATTTATCGGCATTTTCAAGGAGTGTGAGAAGTAGACCTGGAGTTAACCATATTCTTAAGCCTTCAAATCTCTCTGATCTAGGATTCTCTACGAGGAACATCTCCCATGGTGCTCCTAATAACTCTAATTGCACATATCTATTACTCATAATATAGTTCGCTACCTCGTGGAAGCCTAATCCCACCATTATATCTCTTATAATCCTTGAGAAATATTCTACGGGGTGTATACGGCCTATTGAAGTAGAAGGAGCTAGGCTTTGTGCTTCAAAACCAAGCTTATCGTATCCATAGGCTATTGCTACATCTTCAGCTATATCGACCCAAGATTTAACGTCAATTCTATATATGGGTGCTTCAACAGTAAGTATATCGTTGCCTATACGTAAAATTTTGTAATAGTGATATTTTTCAAGAAAGTCCTTGATATCATTTACTGTAAGAGATATTCCTAATAAGTTATTTACATCTGTAACATTTACATCGATAACAGCGCCTTTCACACGTGGTGCTCCAATTACTAATCCTGTGGAATAAGCCACTAACACTTGCTCTATTAATCGCGTCTTAGATCTCTCAGCAATACTAGTAGCCATTATTGTAACAGCGTTCACTACGTCTTCTAGACTTGTACCTGTAGCATCTATTAAAACATGCCGAGTATTCTCAGTTATCTTACACTCCTCGTTATTAATCACAGGCACTAGACTCAATATTTTTTCCTCTGAATCCTGTAAAACAGGAAATTTATCCATTTTTTCAATTATATGGCCGTAAATTAAACCCTTCTCAGTTCTTTTTAAAATCTCTCTTAAACTCATTAATTCTTTCTCGCCGAGAGGTCTAAACTTGGTTTTATAGGGATCTACGAGCTTATAGAATATTGGCGGTTTAAGTATATCTAGGTCGTAAAGGCCTATACTAACTTTTCTACGCGAACGCCCATATGTCTGAGCTATTTTTTCTTGCAACCCCATTATCTGAGATATGGCTTCGGAAGATAATTCGAGGTCTTTAACTATAGCTAAAGCTACATAGGGTCTTTCCGGTATATTCTCTGCATACCCAGTAACGCCGGATCTTATAATAGTATGGGGTTTCCATGCTAATCCTAACCATGGCCTCATAGCCCTGGAAAGCCCCTCTACACTGTAGAGATCTGGTCTATCGCTCGTAGCTTCATACTCTATTTCATCATTCTCTACACGTTCAACCTCACACTTGAGTCTCGTTAATACCTTATAAATGTCACTTATAGTGAGTTTTACTTCTAGTAAGCTTTCAAGTTCACGCCTACTAACTCTTATTACAGGCACATTACATCACTTTAAAATGTCTTCCCTGATCTTATCCCATACATCCTCTATAAATTTTCTCTCCTCAGTATTCCACGCTAATAAGTTCTCTACCTGAAATAACGTGACTGGATCTTGAATATTATTTATATATGCTAGTGGCGCATATAATGTGAAAAAGCTATATGCCCCTTTTAACTCCCTGATCTTCATATATAACTCTCTACCAAACTTCTTGTAGAATATTTTTAACGCCAATGGTGTTATAAGTTTATTAATACTACTTGGGTTAAGTCCGTTCTCTAATACTTTACTCAATATGCTAATATCAATTCCATATTTTAACGCCTCAATAGCATACCAAGACTTCAAATGACTATTAAAAGCTTCAAGAACGCTGTCCTCTCTATGTAGTTTATGTGTTAATACTCCCGCAAGTGATGTTATAATGGCTATATTAGTAAGATTTTTAGGTGAGATCGAGTCTATATCATCCATGTCTGTGTGATAGTATTTACTAGGCCATTCATTCAGCATTACACTATCTAACCCCCACCCAATAGTAACGTCATGATCGCTTCCAGCACTATAAGGCGAGAAAGAGTATCTATATCGCGGTAACTTAAACCCCCCAAACGAAGGCGCCTCATCTAGTATGGCTTTAGAAGCTAAGAACGTATATGCTGAGATCTTCTGCTTAATGAAGAGCGGGGATATAATTATATTTAGTGTTGAATCAGTTATCCACTGCTTAGATCCAACCATGTCTAAGTTAATTACCCCGAGAGGCTCTCCAGGCAGATGCTCCCTTAAAAATATTGTTCCTGTATATTCAGGGACCCATACGTGAGTATGACTTATTTCACGCATTTGAGATAAAATATAAGCTACGAGAATATTTGCAACACTGCCACTTGCATTATCATGTCCTCCTGGTTTAGGGTGACAAATATGGCTAATATAGAGAACTCCTTGAGAATCACCTCTATGAGCTAAGAGCATATAGTGAGGTCTCTCTACATACACTGTATTAGAACTCCAACAAACTTCTATTTCTAATCCTTTTTGAATCTGCGAAATAAGCTTAGTAGCTATTGAAGCTGGTATATTGAAGACAGCGGGCTTCTTTTTCACCTCAATACTTCTTAGAAATAGCCCTGTATAGGGAACTGCTTCTGGATACCTATTACTGTCATATAGCACTAATAAGTCTGCATCTAGCTCTCTATAAGCAATATATGCTGGTGCCTCTACTAATACGCTCTCTCCTTCACATTTATCAAGACTAACACATAATTTAAGAGTACCACAACCCTCGCCTTTGGGTGAGTGCGCTGCTATGAGAGTGGGGTGATCATTGTAGTCGTATCTAGCAAGCAAAGTATTACCACGTTTAAACTCTAGAAATCCACCTTTAACATCCCATGAAATCGGGCTCTCCATAAAACCTCTTTCACTATCAGCAGGTACTTCGATCATCTTAGTCTCTAAACCGAACTCGTCTATAATTTCTTTAACAGCTTTTAAGGCCTCAATTAAGCCTATTGAGCCTTGAACACGGTGATGTACTGTTAGCTTCTTGAGATAATCTCTAGCGAGTCCAGGGTGTCCGAGCTTCTTAAACTTATCCACTAAATCCATATCCATTATTGGCATTTTTCTCACAATGATAATAGAGGCAATAATGAAGCTAAAAAGTCTTCTTAGACCCCTCTACTAGCTAGCATAATAATACTAGGTATCACCTAATAATAAATATTGAAGTAGCTGTGTTTACTATAAGTGATAGTGTTGTACTACCTATATGAAGATCTGGTAATAAGCTCTTGCCTCTAGCACCTATTACTACTAGGTCGTATCCTTCACTAGTGATCTCTCTTACTAACATAGAGGAGGGGCTATCGCTTAAAGGATCATATTCTAAATATTTATACACTATACTGATCGAGGTCCCCTTTAACCTTTCTTTGGCCTTAGTAATAGGATCTCTTTCACCTATTAGGCTAGTACCTTTAGGCTTTACATGTACAACTACTATTTTTGATCCATAGTGTTGCGCCAGATCTACTGCAACTTGTAACGCCCTATAACTAGACTCGCTTCCATCGATAGGTACAAGTATTTTTCTAAAGTAAAAACTTACTATATATGATGGTGCCTCGCTATTCATAGCACACACCTAGTTTATATAGAGCCTTCACCAGAAAATATTTGTTTAATTATTCCTATACTAAAAAGACTATTTACTTTACTAATAACTCTATAGACATCTGTTTCAAGGTTCATGATACCATATGCCACGTCAATGTTTTCTGGTATCACAATTGCTTCTTGATGTACTGCTTGAATTAAAGTTAACACGTTATTACGACATGTAAAAGTATTAGTAAACACTATGTTCTCGTAGAGGTCGTTCCTAAATCTTCCAAGATCACGTGCAATTTCAATCAGCTTACCCGTCGTGTCTGCAAGCTTTGAGTGTATGGCAACAACACGTCCTTGACTTGATTTTTCAAGTGTAGCAACATCAATGCACTTGTCTTTTAAGAATACTTCGAGAACATGTACATGCATTAATGTAGATGGCACTGCTACTGCTACAGTTTCTATATTAAGGTCCCTTACCACGGTTTTTGCGTCTAGTGCATGATGACTTGGAATCTGCTCGAGATCTAGTTTTATTGAGTTAATGGGTCCTTTAAGGTCTTCACCTGGGTCACTAGCTCTACGGATAATTGTTGCAAAAACTCTCTTAACATTCTCTACTCCTAGAGAACAAATTATTCTAAGTAGTCCTGTAGTATTACAACTAACAACACGTACATATCTTTTGCCCTGAACGCTACTGTAGTTACAAAGAGTACTATAGCTCACCTCTACTATACTAGGATCTTCTCCACCTTGAAACACTACCGGCTTCTTTAACTTATCATAAAGTTTTTTATTTTTAACACCTTGTCCAGCTGGTGAAGCATCATATATGAGTTCTGCCTCTTCTAGTAAATAGTCTATATAGCCCTCTGGCTCTATACCTATAGCTTTAAATGCCTCTACTTTCTCCCTGGGAACATATATTTTTATCCCCTGTCTAGCCGCTATTAAAGCTCTATAATCAGGTGTGTACTTTGCTACCCCTACAAGCTTGAAGTCGTCGTTTCTCAATATACTTGTAGCAATACGCTTGCCGATGGTCCCATAGCCATTGACAGCTACTTTTACCGGTATCTTTACCACCCAAGAAACATCTTTGCCGATAACTCCATTGCTTTAATAGCTGGCAACTCTTCTCCACTCATAAAGAGTAATGTAGCATTACCTCCTAGTGATACGTGAACTTTATTTGAACTTTCCCAATCACTAGTAAGCATTGAAGCCAGATGTCCTCCAGCAACGAGTACAAAGCCCTTAGATTGATAAGATGCTTCTAATATACGTAATGTTCCCTGTCTGAACTCCTCTTCTTCTATGACACCTAATGGTCCCCTAAGAACTATTACTTTTGACTCTCTCACTAGCTCTTCATATATTTTAGCTGTCTGTATACCTATATCCATGATCACTCCATCTATGTTACCTATATATTTGTTTTCGACACCCCTCTCACTTTTAACTATAAAGTCTATGGGAGTTTCAATAGGGGCTCCCCGCATAAGCAAGTATCTGGCTCTTGAAACGTAAGGTAATATTCCGTTTTCTTCAAGCACTTTTATATTTTCTCTACCTATATCAACACCTTTAGCTAAGAGGAAAAGTTGAGCTAGTAAGCCACCTGTTAATATTCTATCAACAGCTTTATTCCTCACTAAAGTCTCAATAACCCTTAAAAGCTCTATAACCTTCTTCCCCCCTAGAACATATATCCTCGGAGGCTCGTTCTCCGAGAGAACTCTACTCAATGCATTTATCTCCTTCTCGAAGACAGGTCCAATAGCGCTGGGAAGTAGTAGGGGTAAACCAACAATACTTGGCTGACTTCTATGTGCAGTTGCAAAAGCATCATTAACGTAAAACTCTACCACCGACGCTATCCTCCTAGCGAAAATGGTTAACGCCTGTCGCTCTGGCGACGCTTCTAATATCTCTTCTGAGACTAATCTTAAGTTATCTAGAAGTAGTATTTCGCCGGGTTTTAGAGATCTTATTTTCTCAAGGGCAGTTGGCCCTATCACGTCATGTACAAATTCTATATTAAGACCAGAGTATTTAATGAGAAGCTCTGCGTGTTTTTCTAAGGTAGTAAAATCCGCTTGGCCCGGTCTACTCTGATGGGATCCAAGTACAAGCGCTGGATTATACTCTTCTACTATTTTTCTAATGTATTGCGCGTGTACTCTAATTCTTCTATCGTCAAGAATCTTTCCCTCCTCTGGTTCTATAGGTACGTTTATATCAATTCGCATAAATACTTTTCTCTCTCTTAAGTTAAGATCTCTTATAGTAGGTAACTTAGGGATGGTCCAAACACTCATATGACATCACCTCAAAGATTTACTAAGGTTAACAGTTATTTAACCTATAGTTTACAGGTTTAAAGCATATACTAATGTACTGTAGTATATGAAACAAGATAGTTTTTAAAGTATTTGTTGAAAATGTTCTGCTGGTATAATTTTTAATCAATTAATGAAACTTTAAAAATATAGGATCATGCTCAATGAGTTCATGTACGAATACTTGTATGATCTTTATTTATCTTAGTTAAGATAAAAAGGTGAGAGTATTAAAATTAAAAAAGTATTTAGAAAGAAACTTTTGGAGTTGTTATCCACATACTGGGTATTCGTCAGGTACTTTGACTCTGAAGAATCTGCCTGTTTCTGGATCTTGGAATAACCCTATCTTGACACCTTTTCTGCCAGCAGGGGCTAGTTGCCAAACTTTAACTGGAATTAGCTCTAGCTCTTTACCAGATGGTGTTTTTACCTTAACTTTCTCAGTACAGGGCATATTTCTCACCAATACTAAATACACATTATAGGATTTATATACTTTTTCCACACTAACTTGTAGAGTTGTGTGCAGGTATTACCTTTTTGTCTTATTTTAAGTAACAACTATATTTCATCATGCACTGTTCATGGAAACTCGTCGTGGTGTTACATAAAGACACTATTAATTTGAGCTACTTTATCCACTAGAAGAAGCTTGAATGCAATTACATCTCTACATGTAAAATAATTCTCAGCTACCCCAGGGTCTTAGATCATGATATGTCTCTAGGCACGACTCTCATCATTCATTAGCTAAGAGATTGTCTCTTAGTATTATAAATTTTTCTTGTGAGTCGCGAAAGAAATTTTTAACGACAAATAATAAGGTAGATTTGCTGTTAAAACACGTCTAGTGTTCCGTATTGTTTGCTCCACTCTTTATATGCTTCTAATAGGGAAGAGTCTATGCTGGGTTTATGTTTTTTAATTACATTTACGAAGTCTTCTGTCGATATTACTCTTTCTTGGGGGTTTATTTTCTTCTCGCTGATTTCCTCTACTATATTACTTTGAACTTCTTTAACTATAGCTACTATGTCTGCTGAACTATAGTTCTCCGTGAGGTCTGCGAGGAGATCGTAGTTGAGGTTTCCGATTTTATATGTTTTAGCGAGTTTAGATATATAGTGTTCAAATAGCATTTTTCTAACTTCTTTACTTGGTGCTGGAACAAAAATTCTCCTTTCAAACCTTCTAATAAATCCTATGTCAAGAGCCCAAGGCTTATTTGTAGCACCTATAACAAATACATGTACATTACTATATTCCTTACCACTTAATCCATCCATTTCTATTAAAAACTGGTTCCTGGCTCTCTTCTCACCACCTACTTCCGCAGAATATTGCTGGAAGAGTCCATCTACCTCGTCAATAAATATTATAACTGGCGTTCCCGTCGAAGACAACTTTCTAGCCGTCTCGAAGAGTTTTTTTACGTTTTTCTCAGCGTCCCCAAGCCACTTACTCATAACCGTAGCAGGTGTTACGTGAATTAACGTAGCATTAATTTCATTAGACAGCGCGATGGCGAGTTCTGTTTTACCGCATCCAGGAGGTCCAAATAGTAGAACAGCCCTCGGCCACCCTAAAGGATATAGGCTTGGATTTATAACGGGATATATAATGGCCCTCTTAAGTGCTCTCTTAACCTCCTCGAGGTCCACGAGGTCTGAAAATTTCCTAGAGGGTCTTTTACCCGGATAAAGCACTTCGAAAGCGTTTTCAGGCTCTTGTATTTGAGAATCCTGTATCCTATTTGAACTTTCCATTTTATTTTCAAGTATCTTAACCCTGCTTTTATACTTAGAAATGAGTTCCCTATAGAGATCTGATAGAGGAGAGTCAGGATAAAGTGTTAGGTATTTTGTGAAGAATTCTATCGCTATTTTATAGTATTTAATAGCGTTCTCGTAATCTCCCCCACGATCAGCCGTTATAGCTCTCTGAGCATATTCCATACCCTTATCTGCAAGATACTGCATGCTCATGTCTACTATCCCTTCTTGTAGTATGTTGTTTTTGAAGATCGCTTTATCTACGTCTGATCTTTACTAATCCCTTTGCCTCTAAAGAAGCGAGTGCTTCTAACACTCTTTTTCTAGATACTCCATACTTCTTCTCAAAAACACCTAGATCTAGTATGCCTGCAGTTATTTTCAACTCGTTTAAAACCCATTGTTCAAGGACATGTAGAGGTATTTCAATAAGTGATGCCTCTACTTCTACATGTTTTTGTGTAGGTTCTAATACTTGTTGCCTTATATCAATGGGTGTGTTTTGAGCTTCAAGAGGTTTTATAATACCCCTTTCCACTCTGCTTTCTTTCTCAGCAATTTTACTACTTGAAACTATATTATTAGTACTCTGTAATTTAGTGGGTACTGTCTGTTGTGAAGTTTCACTCTCTCTACTAGGTGGCAACTGTAATGTTACCCCAATATTATTGACAGGAGATGTTACGGCTAAGATGCTTGCTACTCTCTGCTCTAATGCTCTAATGTGTGTTAAGAGTTGTGGATTTATCTTTTCTAACTCGGGCTCAATGTTCTTTAATTCAGTGAGTATTTCTGGGATAACTTTCAGAGGCTCTTCAATATAGAATAATGTCTCTAATCTGTACTTAACCCTTGTCAAATCATGTATTGTTTTTGTTATTAGAGAGAGATATGCATATATGTTTTTTACCTCTTCATCAATAATTCTAGCTATTTCACTCTCTTGTCCTGGTGTTTTTACTCGTTTTTTATACTCTTCAGCCAGTGTTTCTAAGCTCCTTCTAGATGATTCAAGAGTCCTTAACATCTTCTCTATTAGCGTGGTAGATTCAACTATCCCACGTTTAACAGGGTCTTTTATTCTAAATGTCGAGAAAATTCCTCCTAACCCTTCTCTAATACTAGAAATCGACACTCTACCCACCTTCACGCCACTATAAAATCGCTGTGGAGTAGTCTTTTAAAGGGCGGAGATAGTGATATTGCTGTAATACCGTGATCTTTGTAAACTATAGTACTCTACTATTAGGATTTTTAGCGTGGTATTACAACATACATATTTATTGATTCTATTTAAAAATAACTGTGAAAAATTACATGTTTGGGGATATATGATGTTACTACGTGATATAAGAGTCCTGGATCTTAGCCATGCATTAGCAGGGCCTTTTGCAACAATGGTCTTAGCTGACCTAGGTGCTGAAATAATAAAACTTGAACCTCTTCAAGGCGATGAAACCAGGACATGGGCTCCTTTCATAAATGGTGAGAGTGCTTACTACATGGCTATTAACAGAGGTAAAAAGAGCATAGCTGTGAATTTAAAAGATGAGAGGGGGCGAAAAATAGCCTACGAGATCGCCAAGAGATCTCACATTGTGGTAGAGAATTTTAGACCCGGCGTTCCTGAAAAACTTGGTGTCGACTACGAAAACATTGTGAAAGTTAATCCAGAGGTCATATATGTTAGTATTAAGGGGTTTAGGCGTAATAGCATTTACGAGTATAAGGCAGCATATGACATTATAATACAAGCTATGTCGGGTTTAATGGCGACCACAGGCGAGGAGAATAGGCCTCCCGTTAGAGTTAGTTTTGCGCTCTTCGACGTAATAACAGGTATGATGGCTGTTATCTATGTATTAGCAACACTTCACGCTAATATTAAGCCGGTTAAAATAGAAGTCCCTATGTTTGATACAGCTGTGTTCTCAATGTGCTATGTCCCAATAATGTATCTTCTCACAGGCGTGATAGTTAAAAGAATGGGTCACGCACACCCCTCAATAGCTCCATACCAGGCTTTTCAGGATAGTGAGGGAAAATGGTTTATTATCGCTGCTGCTAATGATAAACTCTGGCAAGCGATGTGTAAAGCACTAGGTAGAGAAGACCTAGCTGAGGATCCTAGATTTAGAACTAACGCTGACCGAGTTGTAAATAGAGACGAGTTAGTAAAAATACTGCAGAATATTTTTGCTACAAATAGTAGAGACTACTGGATTAAGCTCTTAGAGGAGAGCGGTGTTCCCTCTGCACCAGTTTATGATATTAATGAGGTGTTCGAAGACCCATATATTAAGACAAGTGACCTTGTAATTAAAATTAAACACCCCAAACTAGGTGAAATCTCACATTTAAGCACACCTATTTACATTAATAATAATAGATACGTAAACAGACTTCACCCACCACTCCTAGGAGAACACACTGTGGAAATTTTAAGAGAGCTTGGCTACTCCCTTGAAGATATTTGCAAGTTAAAGAGAGAAGGTGTCGTATACTACTCAGATGAAATTAGTAAATCTATCTGTACGTGAAAACAGGTGAACATTTTGCCAATCAAAATCGCCATCGGAAGGAGAGGTGTTACGAGCGATCACCCGGTAGCCACTAAAATTGGAGTTGAAGTTCTAGAAAAAGGTGGCAATGCATTTGACGCTATAATAGCAATTAGTGCTGTACTATCAGTTATACAACCACAAATGGGTGGTCCTGGTGGTGACGCATTTTTACTGGGTTTTATTGGAGACGAAGTAGTGGCATACGCGTCAGCAGGTAGATCTCCAAGCGGTTTTCCTGTGAATGACTTTTTAAAACTCAACCCTTTACGTGGTCCACTAACTGTAACTATTCCAGGACTAGTTTACTTGTGGGGGACTATATATGAAGAATATGCCACACTTCCGCTTGAAGAGCTTTTAAAGCCCGCTATAGATCTTGCCTATAGAGGGTTTTACGCCGGATGGTTTTTAGGCCTTGCAAGCTCTACATATGAGAAAGACTTAGAAGGATATAAGTGGGCACGGTATTTTAAGGGTGTTAAGACAGGATCGTATGTGGTTAACAGAGATATGGCTAGTACACTTAGATTAATTGCTTCTCGAGGTTATGAAGAGTTCTACTATGGAGACCTCGCCGAACAACTCGTAGAAGAATTACAAGAACAAGGAGTGAACTTAGGTTTAGATGATTTCATGGAACATGAGAGCATTAAATTAAAGCCTTTAAAATTAGAAGTAGATGGTAAAGTTCTCTATGAGCTACCTCCCAGCACTCAGGGAGTAACAACACTCCAGTTAATTAGTGCGCTTTATGAGCAAGGCCTCTACAAGGAGCCCTTTGACTCTCCTATTAGAATTATAAAGTGGTCTGAGCCTACTAAGAACTCTTACATGTTCAGAGACTTATTCATTGGAGATCCAGACTACATGAGTATAGATCCTCAAATATATGTAAACTACTCAGCCGCAGAGACTATGTTAAAAAAACCACAGATGAATATTACACACAAGCACACATCTTCTGACACTACTTTCTTTATAGTTTCAGATAATGAGTCCATATTAGGCTTTATTCAAAGTCTCTTCTATCCATTCGGCTCGGGGCTCATAGCCAAGGGTTTTCCTGTTCAAAATAGGGCAATAGGATTCGCTAGGAGAGAAGGGTTGCCAAATAGCCCTGCACCTAAAAAAGTACCATTGCACACGCTCTCAATACTAGCTATTAGTGATGATAAAGAAAAATATATAATCGGGTGTGTTGGCGGAGACTATAGACCTCAACTTCACCTGAGAATTTATGAGAACATCTTTGTGTATAAAATGCCAATAGCAAAAGCTATTGAAGCACCTCGATTTATTTACACCGAATTCTATGATACTCAAGAAGTCGTAGTTGAGAAACCCCTTACTCCTCCTCAAAGTAATGGCATTGTAAAAATTAAGAGCATAGACTATTACTCTGCACCAGGCTATGTACACGTGGGAGTACTACGTGAAGGTAAGGTTGAGCTCACAAATGATCCGAGGAGTGAAGGAATAGCATTAGCTATTTAAAGGCGTGCGAAAACCTTGAATATTGAGCTCATATTACTTTTTACTTACCCTCTATTACTCTCACTTATAGCACTCGTTATTAGTATAATAAAATATATAAGAACTAAAAGATCTAAGAAGAGCTCTTTACCGAGCAACTAGGCCTTTAAAATATATATTTCCACTCCACGCTCTTCTCACAGCTAAGTTCTTCGCGATTAAATTATTTAAAGCCTCCACCCCTAGATCACCATACATCTCTTTTATTTCACTATATTTTAAAGGTATCCTCACAATGTAATTATAAAGTGCTGTTATAGTGTTTCTCCACGCTATTCTCCTCTTAATCGGTGTGAACACGTCTACACTTACTCTAAAGCCTGAATTTATCAATTCCTCTTTAACTCTATTAACATAGCCTTCAGGTGCTGGTTTTAGCACATGACCTTCCGAAGGCCTATCTACACGTTTAATTACTATGTTTTCTATTTTCGTGTTTCTCAAGTGTGCTATGGTTTCTGCTAAGTGATGTTGATCTGGATATATTAAATCCCCTATTCTGAAGACATGTAATTCTACCGTAATCTTATTCTTATTTAACATGTTAACGCTCTTCATCATTTCTAGGAACAGGTTAAAGTTATGCTCTAAATTCCACCCCAGAGAGACTTTGTCTTCACCATACCACATATAAGGTACTATTACATCATCTACGTAATCTAGGATTTCTCTGTGTTTTACAAGTCTTCCTATATTAACACTACTTGCATGAAGAAGTATTTTTGTCTTTAATCCACGATCGTTAACAAATTGACTTACGGCTTTCACAACGCTATCTAAATTGCTTAATACCAATGGATCGCCGAAACCCCACATGTAAATAGCATCTATGTTTAAAAAAATCTGTTTAAATACTTCTACAATTTCTTGAAGCTCGCTAATTATACTATTAACATCAACTCTTTGTTCTACTTCTCGCTCAAATCTCTTAGTTACACCAAGAGGACATGAAATGCAGTCGAGCGGGCATTTTTTAGGCGGTAAGAGAGGATCCGCGAGGATTACGTTGCCAATTATATTACTAAAGTAAAATCCATATACATGTAGTAATTGAATATTCATAGAGTCTACCTCGGTTTAAGCAACGCTATAAAAAAACCTTGACCTTGTATTCTATGAGGATATATTCTATATACACTATGTGAAAAAGCATATTTTCCATAACCACTTTCTAAATATGGATAATTTATCTTCACAAGGTCAACGTCGTGTTCTACTAGTACTCTCTCTATAATCTCTTCACCTTCAAGCGGATGTATACTACAAGTGGCGTATAGAACTAGTTTACCTTGTTTAAGGAGATTTGAAAGTAACGAGTACTGTATTATGTGTGCACGTTTAATTAAATTTCTACTTAAGCGTATTTTAAATGCTGGATCATCATATATCGCTCCACTATTACTACATGGAGCATCTAGTAATACCATATCAAATTTAATATTGTAATTAATTCTTCTCGAATCTCCCTGAATTATTAGTACTATTGGATTTACTTGAAACGTTATTAATGAAAATGTTTTTGGTATAATTCTTACTCTTCTCTCGCTTAAATCAACGGCTACTAAACGTTTTACCTTGCAGTTACTTGCTACCTGGACGAGTTTTAGACCAGGAGAACTACACGCGTCAAGAAAATCACCTAGCGCATAGCTCTGTGCAATTAGTCCTACAATGTAAGAGCTTATATCTTGTGGTATTACGACTCCTTTAAGAATACATGGGTTTTTACCGATCTTCTCAAAAGGATCTTTTAATTGAAAAATATCGTGAAACACGTCGTGGCGTTTAACATCTAATTTAGAGCTCTCTAGGCAGGCTATTACTTCTTCAAGCGCATATCTAGACAAATTAGCCCTTAGCCATCTCTTCCTGGTATTGAGGGATTTAAACATCAACTCTAAATCAACTAATGATATTTTACTAGATAGATCTTTTATTAGCCATAGAGGATAACTATAAAGAAGGGAGATCTTCGTTAATTTTGAGAAATTTTTAGCGGTGTTTTCTATGTCTTCTTTAATTAATTGCCATGTAAAACCCCTCTTATAGAGATATTCTACAATACCTTGAATGCTGGATTTAAATCCAAAATATCCCGCTAAGAACTTTAAACTATGATAATACATTACAATATTGTAGAGGAGTCGATAATATTGTTCGGCTTCTCGCTCACTAAGTCTATATTTTCTCACAATACTTCTGTATGTGCTATTAAACCCTTGTTTCTTAATAACTACAGACTTTAAAATCATAGTGGTAAGAAATCTCGCTTTTTCCAGGTTAATTACCAACACTAATTACCCTGTAAGAATGCAGAGCAAGCGTTTATTAATATGGTGTCTCGACAACTCTAATATTCCTCCCCGTGGTTTTCTTCCACGTGTATTCTAATCCTCTGTACTTCATATTAGAGAGCTCTGTCACGTTATTAGTAAATAACAACCTTATATCATCTATTCCGAGAATAATCATGGCAAGTCTATCTACACCAATTCCCCAGGCCGCGGCATTATAGCCTGAACACCTCAACATTTCCATAACTTCTGGCCTAAACATACCGCCGGGAAATACCTCTATCCAACCCAATTTAGGATGTTTAACATACCCCTCTACACTAGGCTCTGTGAATGGGAAGTAACCTGGCTTAAACCAGACTTCTTTTAAGCCAAGTGCTGCCGCGAGCTCTTTAAAGAAGAAGAGCAAGTGTTTAAAATTCACGTTTTTACCAACAATAACACCATCTAGTTGATAAAACTCCATACTGTGCTTAGCATCAAGATTCTCAGGTCTAAAATTCCTGTCAATAGTAAACACCCTATACTCTCCTCCACCACGCTCGTAGAGAGCCCTAGCCGTAACTGCTGTCGTTTGACTCCTAAGGACTAATTTTAGAGCTCTAGCTGGGTTCCAAACGTAACCCCACCCAGCCTCATGAACTCTCTTAACAGAGTCTAGGAGATTAGGGGTTATTTGAGCCGTTAGTGTTGTTTTCAAGAAGAATGTATCATGTATTTCACGTGCCGGGTGATCTTGAGCTTGGAAGAGAACATCGAAATTCCAGAGTTCTGCTTCAACATGTGGACCTTTAACTTCTTCGAATCCCATACTCAACATGATCTCTCTTAGCTCATCAATGAATTGCATAAAGGGATGTTTCTTTGGAACAGGTAGATCTGGTAATTCTACTGTAAGATCGAATTCTTTAATTATATATTTATCTGGCTCTTTAGCTATTTCTGGTCTTATAACGGTAACTAGTTCTTTTTCTCTTATTAGACCATTACGCCATGCATCAAGGAGTTTATTAAGTGCTCTCACTTTTAAAACGCTTCTTTCACGTGTTTCAATAATCCTTCTCCTCTTAGCTAATACTATAACCTCTTCTTTCACACTTCCACCATTCACGAGATTTAGGATTAATTCACGTATTTCACGAGCTTTACTAATAGTTTCTAGGCATTTAGAAACATCTTTCACAAAGAGCTTGTCGTTTTCAATACTCACACACCTTGATTTTATTAAGTATTGAAGTCCTATACGGGCATCTTCACTTAACACACCTTGATTTTCTACACATTTTAAGAACTCTTCTAAGAGTAACCCAATACACTTCTCTACTACACCATATACCTGCTCTTCTGGTAACCCCTTTTCAATATATTTCTTGCCAGTCTCGCTAAGAACATATTCTACAGTTTTATAGCGCTCAATTCGAATAAGTTCTTTACGTTCAAGCTCAGCTAGATCTCTCATTAGGTCTTCACGTTTAATTCCGAGAGCTCTTGTTAACTCCTCTACATCAACCTCTAGCCTTTCCACTAAGAGCTTTACAATTCCATATTGCTTGGGAGTAATGTAAATATTATTGCTTATCAATTAATTAACCACCTATACTATGTAGTTTTATCTCTTAAAGCTTAAAATTCTAGTTTCAATTTGTTTTTGTTGTCTTTATAACTTGAAACAGCCATTTTCATAAAGTGGCTTTGGGGATTACTTAGAACATTGTCAATAAGACCTTCTTCAACTATTTCCTTATTTTCAATTACTATAATTCTATCGGCGATATATTGTGCTATGGAGAGATCGTGTGTTACCAGTAAAATCGCAGGTTTAAACTGTTCATATATATCATTAATTAAATTTATTATTTGGGCTTGTACAGAGACGTCTAGCGCCGATGTAGGTTCATCTAATATAAGCACCTCTGGTTCTGATACTAAAGCTCTCGCAATTAGAACTCTCTGCCTCATACCCCCGCTAAGCTCTTCAGGATACATTTCTAAGACCTTTTCAGGTAAACCTACAAGTTTTACTATAGATTTAACTTTAGACTCGATCTTAGACTCCTTATATCCTCTAATCACATGTGCTTCTAGAGGTTCTCTTAAAATATCTTTTACTCTTAGCATTGGATTAAGAGATTTAAAGGGGTCTTGTGGAACATAACCTATCTTCTTGAGAATTTTTACTCTTTCTCTCCATGGAAGTCTATATATGTCGTACTCGTAGATAAAAACCCTACCACTAAATGGTTTTAATAAGCCTAGGATGACTTTAAGTAGAGTTGTCTTTCCAGAACCACTGCTCCCCACAATAGCGATTCTCTCACTTTTATTTACACTGAGATTTATGTTTTTAAGTACTATATATCTGGTCTTTATCAATGATCTAATGCCTGGCGGCGTTATAAGATAGCCTGCTGTTACATTTTCTAGCTTTATAATGTATTCAGGGTTTTTCATAACCATGGTGCCTCCAGAGCTTTCCAACACTTTGAAAAATGCGAGTTTTCAATTACCTGAATTTGTGGATCAGAATAGCACTCTTTACTCTTATAAGGACACCTATCGAGGAAAAGACATGCCTGATATTCCTTACCTAGGCTAGGAGGTTCTCCCGGTATGGGTTTAAGTCGCTTTTTAACACCGAGAATGGGTGTAGTTTCCAAGAGCATCTTTGTATATGGGTGTCTCGGATTTCTCAGTACCTTTTCACGAGGCCCCACTTCCATGATCTTGCCAGCATACATAATAGCTATATAATCACATATGGTGCTTGTAGTTAGAAGATCGTGTGTTATAACTATCAGTGTTTTCTTAAATTCTCTTTGAAGTCTACCTAAGAGCTCTATTATTTGGAGTCGCAAATGTGCATCGATAAACGATGTGGGTTCATCTGCTACTAATATCTGAGCGTTTGTTGCTAAGGCTAAGGCTATTATTACTCTCTGTTGCATACCGCCACTAAGTTCATGTGGATATTTCTCGAGCACACTAGAGTCAAGATTAACTTTCGGAAGAATCTCCATAGCTATTTTCTTAGAAAATTCTCTATCACTTTTAAAATTGCTTCTAAGCACGTAATAGAAATGCTCTTCGACTGTTAAAAAGGGATTTAAACTTGTGCCAGGGTTTTGTGGTATATATGCAGTTATTTTACCACGAATACCATTGTAATTTCTCAACTGACCATTAATCACAACATGATCAAATAATTTCAGCTTACCATCTGTTAAAGCATATGGCGGTAATATACCTGTAATAGCACTAGCAAGCGTTGATTTACCACAACCACTTTCACCTATGATACACAGCGTAGTTCCTTCTTCAACTACTAAGTCTACACCTTTTACAGCCCAAAACACTTCATCCTCAATTATATAGCCTACTTTTAAATTCTCCATTACTATAGCTAAAACCACAACCTCCACCTGCGTCTCAACCGTGGATCTATTTCTTCTCTTAAACAGTCACCTATCAGGCTAAAACCTAGAGTAACCAATAAGAGAAATACTCCGGGAAACACTATAAGCCAGGGGGCTTGTGTAAATACTTCAACTCCACCACCATAGAAAACACTCTCATAAAGTATTACACCCCACTCGGGATATCCCGGCTGTACACCAAGGCCTAGAAAGTTTATTGCTGCAGCTTCTAAGAGGACGCTTCCGAGATCTGTGATAGCTTGTGCTATAAGTGGCTGAATAATATTAGGTACTATATGACGATGTAGTATCTTAAGGCTATGTAATCCCGCTAGTCTCGCTAATATTACATAGTCTAATTCTACCACGCCTCTTGCGTAAACATATGCTATTCTGGCATACCAAGCCCACCATGTCATTATAAGAGACGATATTGTCACATGTATGCCATGGCCTAGTGTTAATCTTAATACTAATGCTATAACTATAGTTGGCATAGCCATGAATATCTCAGTAAAATAGTTAAGTAAAACTTCCACCAGGCCTCTTAAATATGCTGCTATAGCTCCCAGGAGTAATCCAAGTAAGAAACTTATAGTTATTACAATAAAGACTTGTAATAATGCCGTTCTAGTACCCATTATTACTCTTGAGAAGAGATCTCTACCTAACGAGTCTGTTCCAAAAATATGCTCTATAGATGGTGGCAAAAGCCTTCTCGCCTCAACATCTCGAGGAACATATCCTAATCCTTCTTGAGGACGTGGTACTATATATGGCGCAAGTATAGCTAAGAAGATTGCGACGAGCGATATCACTATACCTATTTTAAATCGAATTTTTCTAAGACTCCTGCGCAGTATAATGAAAGATCTTCGTATCAACGCTCACAGCCTCACTCGCGGATCTATTATTGCTTGTAAAATATCAACAAGAGTATTTACGATAATGTAAAAAATCGCGATAAAAGCTATCAACGTAATTGCTATTTTGAAATCAGCTGTATTTAAGGCGCTTATCAATAAACTACCTAAACCCCTCCTACCAAATATGGACTCTACGACCATTGCGTCAATAAGGCTATATGTGAATGAAAGCCCAGATATCTGCACAAGCGAGGGAATTATAGATCTCACCACGAAGTGTCTAATTATAATACCTCTCTCTACACCTAGCGCAATAGAGGCTTTAACATAGTCTTCTAGTAAACTCTCTGCAACTAATACTCTAACAAGCCTTGTAAGTGCACCAATAGGATATACAGATATGGCTAGTGCAGGAGGAATCATCCTTAGAAGAGAATCTACGAATACACGTACATTTCCCTGAAGTATGCTATCAAGTAGATAAGAGCCTGTAATAGTGTTAAATTCTGTTTCAGCTATTAGTCTCGGAGATGCTGTACCATATACAGATATTTTCGAAATAGTAAAAGCTAGTAGAAGTAGCGTCGCTAGCCAATATGTAGGTGTGCTAGCAAGCACTACACTAGCTGGTTGAATAATACTATCAAAGATACCGCCGCGCTTTAGAGCCGAGTATAGTCCTAGATAAAGTGCAATTGGTACTGAGATAATATACGCTATTAATGTAAGTTCAAATGTACTCATAAAACTAGTAATAATCGCCTGGACTACCGGTAACCCTTTATAAGCAATACTAAAACCAAGATTACCTGTAAAGAAATTATACATGAATATCGCTACTTGCACATATATGGGTTTATCTAGTCCTAATTCTTCTCTAGCTAGTTGAACAGCTCTAGTTGCTCCAGGTCCTCTCGGATTACCAGCCCACTTTACAGCAGGGTCTCCGGGGGTAGCTAAGATCAACACATAAGAGAACACTACAATCCCAACTATAACGCAGAGTGCGAGGATTATTCGTTTAAAAATATAATTTAGACTAATAGTCAATTCTAAGACCTCACAGATACAAGCTCAAATCTTATAACAAATGTGTACATTGGGTTTAGAGCTTCCTGCGGCATTTCAATTCTACTAGAATATGTAAATGGTCTAATTTCATCCCAAAGCCCTACAGCTACAGCTTCTTCAAATAATAATATCTGAGCATCCTTGTAGAGTTCTAATGCACGCGTATAATTAACCCCTTCTAATGTCAATGCTTCTTCAATAAGACTATCAAATTCCGGGTTCTCATATCCGGCAAAATTCCACTCTTTTGATTCACTATGAAACATTGCATATAGATAGTCAAATGGCGAGGGCATTGTTGGCCACCAGTCTGCAAGGATCAAGTGTGGAGTGCTCTCTGGACTAGTCCATACACCCTTAGCAATATCTTTTAATCTAGCCCAGTCTTGTGGATTTAGCTCTACTTCAATTCCAAGCTCACTCATTCTTGATTTAAATAACTCAGCAAATTTACGTGTTTCTTCATAGTCTACTTGATATAGTAGTTCGATCTTTATTGGCATCTTCACGCCGGAAAATTCAAGGTATTTTTTCGATGTCTCGAGATTATGATTGTACTTTAATCCTTCTACATGTCCAGGAAAACCGTGTGGAATTACTCCACTAGCTTCAAGTGCAAATCCATATACGGCTACTTGTACTATTTCTGTTAAGTTTAGTGCATATGCTATTGCGAGCCTGAAGTAGGATATGTTTGTAGGATATCTCTTAGTATTAAAGAAAAGTACAAAATTATGAAAGGTACTTACATTAATTACCTTGAAACCTTTTTCTACAAGATCTCTGATAGTAGTACGTGGAACACTACACGCTATATCTATTTCGCCTGCTAATAGACCATGATATTGAGCTGGCGGCTCTTTGACAATCTTTATAATTACCACATCTGGTGCATATGGATTGTTAACAACGCTCCAACCCCACCACTTGTTAAACTTTTCAAGGCGTATTTCTCTAGTAGGATCATAGCTTATTAGCTTATAGGGTCCTGTACCAATAGCGTTTCCCTTATTAAACCAGTCTTCGAGTGCTTTATCGTAAATGCTACTTGCACCGCTTTTCTCAAGAGCACTTGGCGAAAATATGTAAGCAGCATATGATGCAGAAGCTAGCAAGTCGAGTTTCTGAGGATATTTTAGCTTGAATTTTACAGTATACTCATCTACTACTATAATCTCGTCTACAGCATCCCAAATATAGCCTGCACCTCTACCTGTCTCTCTATAAATATCTCTCGCCCTCTCTATACTCATTTTTACCGCAGTAGCATTAAATGGTGTTCCATCGTGAAATACTACATCTCTTCTTAAATGAAAGATCCACTCTTTACCATCTTCGCTGCTCTCCCAGCTTAATGCTAATCTAGGCTCTACTTTACCCGTAGTATAATTGTAATATGTTAAAGTCTCATATATAGAGCCTAGAACTACAAGACCTGTGTCATCTTCTAAACTAGGATCTATCCCAGTAATATCATCGTTGTAAGCGTAAACGACAATCTTTGATCTCGGAGGCTGATGCAGCATAGTTAACAGAGCTATTAGAATTATCACTAAGATAAATACCGCTAATAACACAATATATATTGTTCTTAGCGGTTTCAACTTGACAAGTTCCCTCTTCGTGAAAAGCTAACATTATTTGAGTTTTTAAGGTTGTCCCCGAAGAAAAATTATTTAACCTCCTCTACAACGTACCATAATTCCTCATAACAGTACTTAAATAGAAGCTAAATAGGGATTTTTAATTACTCTAAGTATTTCACAGAGAACAAGTGTGAATTTAAATAAACTTAAAGAATTAGTAAACTGTTCTGAGGAGATCTTCGCCTCTTAGGATAGAAAGAGACTCTATTCAACTGTTTAAATATATAAAAATCGTGTAGCGGGTTTAGTAAAAGTAGTAATATAAGGGCTTTCATAATTCGAACAGTTACTTCTACATGTAGCTATATTTAAACATTTATTTTAAAATACCTTTTTTACCATCTTTTCGTACTAAAGATATTTTTAAGGTGTTAATAGTAAAAATAATTGGTGATGGTTTTAATGCACTATACTAGTTTATTTGTAGATGTTAAAGAGAGAAGATATTGGAGAGAGGAATACCCGCTTAGAGAGGTCTGTGGTCCCGTAGAATTAGGAGTAAAATTGCACTTGGAGAGATTTGAGTCTTGGCGTAAGCCAATATATCACCCTGATAATGTGCTAGTTATTGGTAGAGGTATTTTTGCAGGCTCAAAGCTGTATGGAGCTCATAGACTTATTGCGGTTTTTAGAAGCCCATTAACAACAGGGTTACATATTTGTGCTCTTGGAGGTGCAGCTTATCAATTTAATTTAAATGCAGATTCTCTAGTAATTAGTGGCATGAGTGAAAAGCCTACTGTTTTAAAAATAATATGTAATCATGAGGATTATTTAAAAGTAGAATTCTATGAAATAGAGTTAAAAGAGCTTGTTCATATATGGCGTGATTATAGAGGTCTTAAAGGTGTTTATGCACTTCAAGAATATCTTCTAGACGTTTTTAGGGATTTTTACGAGAAATATAATGCTAGGAGTATTTTAGTGGGTCCTGGATCTCTACACACCAATGTCGGTGCATTAGTATCTTTAACCATAGTTAAAAATAAAATAGACTATGGAAGTGAGGACTTCGCCGCGAGAGCTGGGGGTGGTAGTGTTCTTTTGAGAGCTCACAATGTTGCAGCCATAGTATATGGTGGTAAACACGATAGATCTTCTAAACTCCCAAGAGAACTCGTAGATATCTCAGCTTTAAATAAAATATCAGTGGAGATTTTAGGTAAGCCCTATATACAAGCGGTTATTGATGCTGGTGTTAAGTATAGATATGACCCTAAGATCAATAGTGGTGGTACTTTTGGTGGGAATTATCCACAATTAGGAATTACAACCCCCATGCTTAACTGGAAAACTATATATGAGAGTAAAGAAGTTAGAAAGAAACTACACGACCTTATAATGAAGTATATGTGGGAGATATTTAATAAAGAGGCTATCGAGACCCGAAGTTGGAAAACATGCGGTGAACCTTGTCCACTAGCATGTAAAAAAGTGCGTAAAAACAAGTTTAAGAGTGATTATGAACCTTACAATGGATTAGGACCTTTTATAGGAGTATTTCACATACATGAAGCAGAAAAAGTTGTCGAGTTAGCAGATGCATATGGAATAGATGCTATTGAGCTTGGCTATATTATAGGATTCATTTTAGAAGCTGTTTCAAGGGGTCTTCTTAAACCAGAAGATGTTGGAATCTCTGGCGTTCCTGAATTTGAACCTTCAAGTCTGAGTGAGAAGTCATCTATGGTAAACTCGAAATTGGCTATAGAACTCGTAGAACACCTAGCATTTGGAACAAATCCAATAGTCAGACTTATTGGTGAGAGAGGTTTGAGAGATGCTGCAAGAATTTTAAATATATTGTACAATGAGAGATGTAATACCCTTGGAGTAAAATTCTCTGATCTCTTAGTTTATGCTCCATTTGGTGATAGAGGACATATAGGGCCAAATTACTACTGGACACCTGGACTTGTAGCTCCCCTCTATATACTAGGCAAGTATTGGACTTTCTACTCTGGCATCTTTATAGAACCAGAAGATTTCGCCATCAAGTGCTTTGAGAGAGCAGTTTATGAGTTATTAATAGAGAACGCTGGTTTTTGCAGATTTCATCGAGGATGGGCAGAGAAGCTGCTACCTATACTTATGGAGAGGTTTTTTAACATTGAGAAACCCTTAGATAGAGCTAAGAGTATCTATAAACTAATAGTAAAATACCAGAAGCTAGCAGGAGCTTATCCTACACCATGGGATTCTAGTAGAATTATAGACTTCATGGCAAAAGCTGCAGAGGAATATGGAAATACTAGGTGGACTAAGCTATTTAAAGAGAACGCTGAAAAAGCTGCCATGGAATGGTGGAACAGATTCTACAATATGCTTGAAAAACTTCTTAAGGAGTGAAATAGACATTCCTTAAGCATTCTATACTTTTATTGTTTTTAAACTAGGTAGAGGGAATTATGTTAGGAGTGTGTTTATGAGTAGTGTGAGAGATTGCATTATTGAAACGTTAATAGCTGCTTTAAGTGAGGTCTTTAAGTTAAATAGTGAAGCTGTGA
>JAJHQS010000019.1 GCA_020833225.1 Desulfurococcaceae archaeon | reverse complement strand
ATTGTTTTTAAACTAGGTAGAGGGAATTATGTTAGGAGTGTGTTTATGAGTAGTGTGAGAGATTGCATTATTGAAACGTTAATAGCTGCTTTAAGTGAGGTCTTTAAGTTAAATAGTGAAGCTGTGAAAGAACTATTTAATAGTGGAAAACTCAAACTGACTTCTACACCGGATCCTTCACTTGGAGATTATGGAGTAGCGTTACATCTTCTCCTCAAAGAATACGATAAAAACTTATGGAATGAAATTGGTTTAAAACTATGTAATAGAGTCATAGAGCTTGCCCGTGAAAAGTGCAATGTTGAGAAGGCTGAATTTGTAGATGGATATTTAAATTTAACCATAAGCCATGACCTTATATTACGAGATCTTATAGAAAGAGTACTTAGTGGTGACTTTTTTAAAGAACTCTCTAGCATAGGTGGTGGAAGAAAAGTTCTCGTAGAACATACAAGTGCTAACCCAGTTCACCCTTTACATATTGGTAGTGGTAGAAATAGTGTTCTCGGCGATACTTTTGCTAGACTTCTCAGAAAACTTGGTTTTATTGTTGAGACACGATTCTACGTAAATGACTTAGGTAGACAAGTTGCGACACTAATTTATGGTGCTAAAATAGCTGAGTTAAGTGCTATTAAAAAACCTGATTACATAAAACCCGACCACTGGTATGGCGTAATATACGCTATGACTAATGTGTTAATAGAACTTGATAGATTAAGAGCTGAACTTCGCCAGCAAGCAGAGAATATACTTAAACTTCTCGAGGAATTAGAAAACACATTAATTGTAAAGAGCGGTAAAGTAGAAGACTTCATAGAGATCTTAACCTTAACTAGAGAAATACTTAAAAAAACGAAGTTTGTGCATGATCAAGTATTGCTACTGAAGAAATTATATACTACGTGTAGAATTCACATTGAGAAGTTTAAAGATTATCCTGAACTAAAATTACTATTACAATCAGTAATAGGAGCTCTTAATGAATATAGGAAGACCTGGGGTGAGTACAGAAAATTCCTTGCAGCAGAAAGAAGACTTTCTACCGCGTATCTTGAACTTTATAGTGCTCTTAGAACTGCTATTAAGAATCACCTGGAAGCTGAGAGCGCTATAAGAGAATTAATGGAAAGAGCTGAGAGTGGTGATCCAGAAGTCTTAGCGACATTTAAAAAAATTACGCAGAGCGTTCTTGAAGGGTTTAAAGAGACTTTAAACAAATTAGATATAACATTCCATGGATTTGACTTTGAGTCCAGTAAAGAAATTCTCTCACTTACTAAAACCGTTGTAAGTGAAATTATAAAAACTAAGTATGGAAAACTATTAAAGAACGGGGCCATTGAGGTCGACCTTAATAGTGCTGCTAGTGATTATGATTATATAAGAGAGCTTTTCTACCCGGATCAAGCTGGCAGATTTATCATACAAAGGAGTGATGGCACTACGCTTTACGTTACGAGGGATATTGCATATGCTCTTTATAAATTTAAGATACTTGGAGCTTCAGAGGTGTATAATGTAATAGCTGTTGAACAATCGCGTGAACAAAAACAAGTCAAAGCTACTCTCTACATTTTAGGATTTAAAGATGAAGCCAGAAGCTTACATCATTTTGCATATGAGATGGTTCACTTGAAAGGCATGAGAATGAGTGGTAGGCGTGGAATATACTATACATTGGATGAACTAGTCACTGATATGGAGAACTGCATATTAAGAAAGCTGATTAAAGAGCGTGGAGTATTTAGTTTAAACCCTGAAGTGATCAGTAAACTGACAGTGGCAAATGCTAGAACACTATTGCTTACAGTAGAGCCTGGAAAAGTTTTATCACTAGACCCCAGCAAACTTTGTGAATATGAATATGGTACTATAGTAGAGTATGCATATGTACGTGCTCAGGGTATTTTAAGAAATGCTTTAGGTATAGAGCCTATTGAAGAGCCTCAAAAATTAGAATTTAAAATAGGAGAACTTATTAAAAGCCTTACAAGAGATAATGAGAAGTATGTTTTCTCCTTAGAAGAAAAACTCTTAACTGAACTACTTACAGATTTTAACAGAATTTTACTCGAGTCTTACAGAGAGCTAAAACCAAATAAGATCTTAGAGTATGCTGTGAAATTAGCATTACAATTTAATAAATTTTATGAAAAACACCCAGTAATTGGAGAGAAAAACAAGGTAGTTAAAGCATGGAGAATACTATTAGTATACTTAACATATAAGCTCCTCACAGAACTACTAGATATACTTGGAATACCTAAACTGCAAAGAATTTAGAACATGGATTAAAGAACCCGACTGTTTCTACACTCCAAGATCACCGTGGACTAAGCTTTGTCAACATAACATATTTTTATATCTGTTAATATCCATAGCATGATAGGGTGTGCTATTAATTCGTATAACAATACTTAAGATTAGATCATCTAAACAATATATATGGGTGTTATTTATAGTAGCCATTAGTGGATGATATCATGGACATCTGGGTGTTTTTATCGCATTTATCATATATAACGGTAATGGCCCTTTTAGACTCTATTGACCCGTGTTTCTTCGCTTTATTTACAGGTATATTTTTATCTGCTACAGCAATTAACTACAAGTATGCAATTAGAGCTGGAGTAATCTTTATATTATCTGTTTACGTAGGGTATTTTACGTTGGGTTTAATAGCGAAGACATTACTCTGCATAATCACAATACCTATTGCATATTTAGGCGCTTTTTTACTGATTTATGGAATATTAGTACTAATAACTACGCTCCTAAAGAAGAGGCTTAGCTGGGATCAGAGAGACCAATTAATATGTAGGGAAAACGATTTACCATGTAAAATCGCCTCTAGATTAGACTTAGAGCAATATGCTGCTCGAGGCTTATTTGTAGTAGCACTTATGGGTCTACTTTCATCATTTACTATCTTGGGCTGCTCAGCTCAACTATTTATTTCATATGTATTTTGGACAGAAATGGTGCACCTTAATCTAATGGCTTTTATTCTATTGACATTATACTATGTAGCTGTATTTGTATCACCAATAATAATTCTATTTCTCTCCTTTATAGGCATAATGAGGTTGAAAAACATATATTTCACAGTGCTTAAGCATGAAAAGATAATTAAAATTATGGGGTCATTAATCATGATCTCTATTGGTACAATAATTTTAATATTTGGAGGTACACTGCCGTTTCTCGGTAGATAGTGGTTCATTGTTTTTCATATTCATCGTTTTTAAGATTCTCCACTATCTACTTCTCAACGGTCTCTCTAAGCCTACTCACCGCAGTAGCTCATCACTAGTTGCCTAGTAGCTCACAGCTCTATGAGTCTCGGAAACCCGCAGACACCAAGGAGTATGCGAGCACTGTAGGGTTTATAAACAACATAAACACGAACACCATAAGTAACTATGAAGACTGAAATAATACAATGAGCTAGGTCTCTGTAATTATTTGTAATCTAAGAGTTTTTGTAAGCAACTTACAAGAGCTTATAAACTCTCCTTAACATTTTGCTCTAAAGAGCGAGGCTTTAAGCTATAATATTTTAGATCTTTACGATCTTTACAATGAGGGTTCTCAGCTGTGAGTGTGGGAAAAAAGTTCAACTTTAAATTACTAATACTAGTAGTTGTGGTTTGGGTCTCTATTAGTTCTGCAAGTATATTTGTGCTTCTTTCTAATGCTCCTGCAGAGGCGTGTGCTTTCTGGAGACTCTTGCTTTCATCACTTATATTACATGTGCTGAGACTCCGTGAAACCGATGATGAGTGTTTTTGGAAAATTAAATGGTACCATGTTATAGCAGGTTTTAGTTTAGCGCTCCATTTTATTTTCTGGATGCGGAGTCTCTTTATTATACCAGTATATATTAGTACTTTACTTGTAACAATGTATCCGCTTTACTCCCTCTTAGGTGAAATATTGTTCCTACATTATAAGCCCCCACGAGTACAGATTATTGGACTAGTTCTAAGTATAGCTTTACTTACATTATATTTAAACATAGAAGATCTCACGCTAAATGAGGGCGTTATTTTGGCCTTATTGGGGGGTGTTGTCTGTTCTATTTATTTCGAAATGGGAGGATATGTGAGGAGAATTATTAAAGAAAATACTTTAAGCTATGCCTCACATACATATACACTTTCTGCGCTATTTGTATTTTTCTATGCACTCTCACATCGCATAGAGCTTTTTAATTATTCATTAAAGACCTATGTGTACTTCGCACTACTGGCCATAGTTCCAATGATCTTTGGCCATACTCTCATAAATTATATCTTAGCACACTATCCAGCTTCTCTTGCAACAATGATATCTCTAGGAGAACCATTTGGAGCTGGTTTACTAGCCTATTTCATACTAGGTCAAGTTATAGAGCTTAGACACGTACTTTATGGAGTAGTAATCATTAGTACTATTTTTATAACTATTTCAGCAACTACACGTAAAATTGGGGATAGGTGACTTTTTGAAGAGACCACAATTATTCATAAGTATTGAAGAGGCTCAAAATAGGCTTTTAAGAGTCTTAAGCGAGAGAGTAAGTCTTAGCACAGAGCGCATACACATAGTTGACTCGCTGAGCAGAGTTGCTTCTGAACTTATTAGAGCACCTATGAGTAGGCCAAGAACAAATTTAAGCGCTGTAGACGGTTACGCCGTACGCTCACTAGATACTACCGGGGCTTCTATCTTTAACCCTATAGAGCTTATAGTTAAAAGTGTACTTAAACCAGGTGAAGACCCTGATAAAGTGTGTATAGAACCAGGTTACGCTATTAGAGTACATACCGGTGCTCCAGTGCCGTGCAAAGCTGATGCTGTAATTATGGATGAGGATGTTAAAGTCCAAGGTTCTACTATACTTATCCAGAGATCAGTAGCGCCTGGTTCAAACATTATACTTAGGGGCGAAGACATAGAAGAGGGAGATGTAATAGTGAAACCTGGTCTTCTTATTCAACCAGCACATATAGCAGCTTTAGCATCACTAGGCATAGACACAATAAACGTTTATAGAAAAATAAGAGTTTCACTCATAGCAATAGGTGACGAACTCATAGAACCCGGTCACTCATTAAATTATAGTAAAGAGTTTAACTCGTCAACTTACATAATATATGCTCAGCTAGTGAAAGATGGTATATTTCAGGTGAGATATGCTGGCATAGTACCAGATGACGTTAAAACTATTTTAACAACTATTAAGAGCGAGTTTGAAAGAGGTTCAGATATCATTATAACTACTGGAGGAACAGGTGTCGGTGAAACAGATAAAGTATCTGAGCTCTTAGAAAAATACTCCTCTCTTATTTTTCGAGGTGTTAAAATGAGACCTGGCAGGATGACCAGTGCCTCGCTAATGTATGGTAAACCCATTATACATTTATCCGGTTTCCCAGTGGCAGCATGGGCCGGGTATGAGTTAATATTGCGCCCTGCAATTGCTAAGTGGATTGGCATTGAGGGATTTGAGCGACCAGTAATTTACGCATATCTTTCTCGTAGAGTACCAAATATCTCCGGGTATAATTCTATTATTAGAGTTGCTTTAACGATTAAAAATGGAGAATACTATGCTGAACCCTACATGCTAAGAGGTAGTGGAGTTATTTCAAGTTTGCTAAAAACACATGGCTATATCATCATACCGGAAAATATTGAAGGATTCGAGGAAGGCGAGAAAGTACCAGTTTACCTTTATAGATAAAAACTATTATTAGCTGAGTAAGAGTGTTTCCTACTAGAAACACAGCGTTTTTTATGAATATCGAGTTTGTCGTGTATTAAATGAGAAAGGTGTATATGGTATGTATCTTAGAAATCTTAGCGAGGAACTTATAGTCGAATTTATATCGAGATCTCTTCTTTCTAAACCAGGTCATGGCGAATACCTCTTTTACCCGGAAGATGCCAGAGATCTCTTGCCTAGAGCACCGCGAATATTACTCTCTATGGACGCTTACAGTATTTCCTCATTGAAACTTCCATGGAGAGACTATAGCGACATAGGGTGGTCTTCTCTTAGCGGAGCCATTAGTGATATTGTAGCTAAAGGTGGAATTCCACATGCATGTATGATTGCTCTAGGTTTACCTCATACATTTAAACAAGAAGAGTTAGAGGCATTAATTAGGGGTTTCCGTGAAGCCTCTGAGTATTATAATGTGAGAGTTCTAGGAGGAGATACAAATAGCACTAGTGATGGGTGGATAGCCATATCCACAATAGGTTTTACTACCGCCAGAACCCCCCCTAGTAGAAGTGGTCTAAAAGTTGGAGATTACATCATAGTATCGGGCATTTATGGAGCCATGGGGTATGTTGCAAAAGAAGGTATTGAGAAATCTTCAGGCGTAGATTGGGTTGTAAAATATACTAAGAGACCACTCGTGAAAATCGAAATTGGCTATGTAATTGAAAATAACTACAAGTATATATCTGCTAGTATGGATGTAAGCGATGGCTTAAGTTACACATTATACACCATGAGTAAGCTGAGTAATTGTGGCATTGTATTGGAAACCCCACCATTAGTACCTAGTGAACTATATGAGCACTGTAAAGGTGATGAAGAATGCCTTTTAGAATACTCCCTACATGGCGGTGAAGAATATGGTATCGTGCTCGGTGTTAAACCAGAATACAAAAACCTCGTACAAAAAGATCTTGAGTACTTCAATATACCATACAAGGTAATTGGAAAAGCAATTACAAAACAAGGCCTTTACTTCCATGGAAAAGAGTTACCTATATATAGATACGATCAATTTAGAGGGTGGAGCCTCTTAACAACATCTTTACCTTAGAAAATGGAGACTTCTTAAGAGACGCCATATATCTTAACTTCGAAAGTAACTGTTTAAGGTCAGTGCCCGCTTTTAAAATTATACATTCATCGCTTCACTCGATCTCCCGGGTTCTTCTTCATCCCATATTACTTAATGTCAGGATCCTGCTTTTAAATTAACTTTCCCTCTACCTTAAAGAGCAAGCACTAAGAACGTTAATGTTGTAGTTGTTTTAGAGAAGCTCCCTAAGCAATGCCTAGGGAATATGATTAGAGATGCCAAGAGCTCGAAGCTAAGGCATAGAATATACTAGACTGAATTCAGAGGTATAGTTAAAACTATCGAGGAGGAGTGTTTTAGAAAGAAGAATAATGTAAGTAGATCCGAGAAATAATCCTCCACGCATTCACTCTGCAATTTTAGATTGATGGGATGTAATGTTCCATGGCAATTAAAAGTCCTAAGTGCAGGTTTAAAGCTAGAAGAGATGTAATAGTAGTGTTAAACCTCGAGGAAAAGTGCCTTACTTCTAAGGGGTATGTACCACTCACCTCAATGCTCAGCGAATTCACTACAGAAGTATCTGTGTTATTAATGAAAGAGTGAAGGGAATATCTCTAGTTGTAACAAATAAACATGAACTAGTGAGAATGGGCATCTAGAGACGGATGGATAAAATTATCTTAATGAAGGATTTAATTATATATATGAGCGCTTTACTTAATCCTCCTTCTTCATATACTTTGCCTACTTCAACCCAGTTGATCTTGTTAATAACTAAGATAATTAATATCGTTAAGACTATTGTGCTAGGAATATGTATCCATTCTGGAACTCCTATTTCCTCAAGTACTCGGGCTGCTGTAATACCATATATGGCTGTAAGTGACGTTATTATGAATTTGCCGAGAAATGTAGCTATAAAGAAAAATAATACGTTGTACTTTGAAATCCCCACAGGTATGTAAATGACATCGTCAGGTATAGGCGTCGCCGCCGCTAAAAATATTGCTAAAAAAGTCGCCTTTTTATAGGTGTTAACAGCTACCGCTAAGCCTTTCAATCCTAATCTAACTCTTTTTATACCTCCAACACCTCTACTAACTCCATACACTACAAGTTTGCCGAGACTAGCACCTAGTGCAAGCATAATTATTGACATAGTTAACTCTGTACTCTGCATCATTGCAAATAAGGGAGCTACAACCACTAGATATGGTACACTCATATAGGGAATAGCGTTAGAGACGAATGCTAATACAAATAATCCTATAATGCCTTTTCTCAGTAATTCCCCGATCATGTTTAAAACCTTTTACTTCTTTTTCCTTCGCTTTACATTTTTACGTTAATTCTCTTAAGGTATTTTAAGAGCTCTGCTAAACTCTTATTATCTCCTTTAATACTGTTTAGAATAATGTCAATTTTATCAGCTTCTAGTAGCCCTAGTTGAGCCTTATAGATACATGCTCTACAAATTTTCTGCGAAGACGCATTGCCACATATTATACATTTATAGCGAATTTCATCTTTAGAGCGCTCTCTTAAAATCGGTATTATTGACTGTAGACTTCTAAGTAAACCATACTTAGTTCCAGGGTATTTATCTTCGAGTTCATTAATTAGCCTTCTTACAGTAAATCTCACATTATACTTCACATAAGGACACTGAATAAACTCAGGCTTTATAAGGCCATTTAATAATGCATATAAAGCAGACTCCTTTTCAGGTATTTCGTAGAATGGCTTAATTCTCCTGATAAACTCACCGCCTTTAGCTTCTCTTATAGGTGAGAGTGTTGAGACACGTTCCCAGCTATTTGAAATAATGTTCATTAAATATGTTTGTATAATGTCATCCATATTGTGAGCTGTGGCGATAACTGTTGCTCCTATTTTCTGCGCCACAGTGTTTAAAACATATCTTCGAAACACACCGCAATAACTACAAGGCATATATGGTAATCCTCTCTTATGCCCCTCAAGAACGATCTTGTCTAAGTCCATTCCTATATAATCTTTAAAACTAGCTATCACATAGTTTACTCCACGCGATTCGGCATATTTTACTAAGTTTTCTATAGTTTTCTCTCTATAGTTTTTAATACCCTCATCTATAAGAACAGCTGTTAATTTCCACTTAGGGTTTTTTCTTGCAAGTTTAACTAGTATGTGAAGTAAGCTCATGGAGTCCTTACCTCCACTAGTAGCTACTACAATATGTTCTTCCTCGCGGAGCATCCTGTACTTTCTAAGTGTTCTACGAACCCTGTGCTCAAAGTACTCTATGAAGTGTTTCTTACAATATGCGAGCTTACTTATAGGGTTAATATATACTGCTGGTTTCTCGCATAAACCACACTTAACCATAAATAAAGTCCTCAAATACTCACTAACCTATAAAGTGGAAAAGAGGTTTTAGAATATTTGGTGAGGTTTACTGATAATACTTGCTATCAGCGATATTCACGAGCGTGTAAGAAATATTAATAAATTAATATCTGAGATAAATTCACAAGGTATAGTGCTAGATGTTGTAATTATAGCTGGAGATTTAACATATTTTAAGAGCGTGACAACAGCCATTAAGATCTTAAAAGAACTTAAAGAGAAATTAACCGTTGAATACATATTTTTCGTCCCAGGTAATTGTGATGATCCTAGGATGTTAAGTTTAAAAGAGATTAGTCGTGGAGTTATTAATATCCATAAGAACCCCGTAGAGCTTAAGGATTATGTTTTTTATGGTATTGGAGGTGGTGGGCTAAGTCCATTTAATACGCTAATAGAATTTAGTGAAAGTGATTTTCGTGAAATAATTAATTATATAGAAAATATGAATATTAATACTACTAATCTAATTATGACTACGCATCAGCCAATACACGGTTTTTTCGACAATGTAAATGGGTTAAATATAGGTTCTCAAGTTTTTAAAGAGTTCCTAGAGAAGAGGGCACCGCTCTTATGGATAACTGGACATGTACATGAGAATCATGGATGGAGTATCAGTGGTAGAACTGTAATTGTACATCCAGGTCCTTTAATGCACGGGTATTATGCTCTTATAAGACTAAGTAGTGGTCGTGTTCTAGACGTGTCTATACGTAGATTAAATTACTAGATCTATTTTGTCTCTTCAAAAACTCACCGAGGTATTTAGTTTATAAACTACTAATTTATTAAAAAGTAGTGTGATGTCTCCGGGCGATGCGGGTATGGGTTTTAACTAGGAAAGAATTAAAACTAAGAAATCTACGTGAGCTAATGAGAGTTAGGAAAATCTCCTTTAAAGCTTGGCTGAAAAATGTAGAAGTAGACAATATTGTCCTATGGGATATAACTACTAAAATACTTTTGAATGTCAAATATATTGATGAGCGTTTATACAATACTTTAAAGAATCTTCCATGTGGCTCTCTTATAGAGATCTCAGGATACTGGTGTGGTTCTATATTCTGCGTTGAGAATGTGAAGGTACTACATAAACCGCTCAAAGAAGAATTGGCCTGCATAGATGATCTCCCTGAAGATCCTGTCGAGTTTACTAGAAAATACTATCTATATGTTAGAAATCCTCGTTACGCCAGAGTTATTAAGACATATTCACACATATTGGAACTAGCCAGAATTATATTGAGAAAACACGGCTTCATAGAATTACCTACAATTATTACTGGACATGTAAGTGATCCAGGTCTTAGAGGGGCTGTAAAAGCATTAGTACAACTATATGGAGATTTCTTCGAGCTTCAAAGTAGTTTAATAATGTATAAACAATTATATGCAAGCATCTTTGACAAGATCTTCTATATTGCCAGGAACGTGCGTATAGAGCCGGTAGAAAACATTAAAACAGGTAGACACCTTGTAGAATTCACACAAATCGATATTGAGAGTGCCTTAGGCGGCGAAGAAGAGTTGATCAGGTTTGCTGAAACTATAGTTTACAAAATTATTAGTCGTATTATATCTAAATACAATGATCTAGTAGAAGAAGACCGCTTACGTATCCTCGAAGAACAGATCACTAAACCACCTTATCCTAGATTAACATATGAAGAAGCTGTCGAAGAGGTCAAGAAGATGGGTTATAGTGTAAGATTCGGTGAAGAATTGAGCTTTGAAGCTGAAAAAGCCCTTACTGAAAAGTATAATACTCCTATTTGGATTCTACACTTCCCTACTAAAGCACGTGGATTCTACTATATTGAAGACCCAGGCAAAAGCGGGTTTAATGTAGACTATAACTTACTTCTACCTGGAGGTTACGGAGAAGTTCTTGATGGCGGCTGTAGAGAGTATAGATACGAGAAATTATTTGAGAAAATAAAGTGGCATGGGGAGAACACGTCAAAGTATTCATGGTTTTTAGAAATAGCTAGAGCTGGTTTAATACGCCCTACATGTGGCTGGGGACTCGGCGTGGAGAGACTTGTCAGCTATATTCATGGACTAAGACACATAGCGTTTGCAACTCCACATCCAAGACTCCCCGGTTTAATAGGCCCTTAGAATATAATACCCTACAAGGTGAGCGCTAAACTCATGTTTGATCCAGAGGAGATCAGGAAAGATTTCCCAGCTCTTAGTAGACTTGTTAATAACAAGAAAATTGTTTACTTTGATAATGCCGCTAGCACTCAAAAACCTATTCAAGTTATTCGCGTTATGCAGGAGTTTTATGAAAAGCACTATGCTAATGTACACAGAGGATTACACACTTTAAGCCAGGAAGCTAGTAAAATGTACGAAGAAGCTCATGAAATCTTAGCTAAATTTATTAATGCCTACTCGTGGAGAGAGATCATATTTGTCTCTAATACTACAGAAGCTATTAATACCATAGCTTATGGATGGGGGCTCTGGAATCTCAATGAGGGAGATGAAATTGTAATCACAGTAATGGATCATCACAGTAATATGTTGCCCTGGAGAATTATAGCTCAAATCAAGAGGGCTAAAGTAAAGTATATTGATATCACAGACGAGGGCTATTTAAAATATGATCAGTTGGCCGAACTTGTTACTGGGAAAACTAAAGTAGTCGCTTTTCCAATAGCTAGTAACGTGTTAGGTACTATAAATGACGCTAGAAAGATAGTTAAAATAGCACACGAAGTAGGCGCAATAGTTGTAGCTGACGGTGCTCAGAGTGTTCCACATATGTCAACAAACGTGCGCGAGCTAGGAGTTGATTTTTTAGCTTTTAGTGGTCATAAAATGCTAGGTCCTACAGGTTCCGGTGTTTTATGGGGCAAGGAGGATATATTAGAGGATGTGAAGCCCTTTAAGGTAGGAGGAGATACCATTATAGATGTGACGCTTGATAGTATTGTGTGGCATGAGTTACCATGGAGATTTGAAGCTGGTACACCTAATATTGCGGAAGGCGTGGGATTGGCAGAGGCTGCAAAGTACTTAATGAAAATAGGTATGGAGAATATTAGAGAACATGAAATTGAACTTGTTAGATATACTTTAAAGAGATTTGAAGAGCTAGGTGGTGAAATAGAGTATTATGGCCCTAGAAACCCTATTGATAAGACAGGGGTATTAGCTTTTAATGTAAAAGGTCTAAATCATCATACAGTAGGCGCTGCACTAGACATGTTTGGTATAGCTGTGAGAACTGGAATGCACTGTGCTCATCCGCTTCACAGAAGATTGGGATTAGAAGGTACTGTGAGAGCTAGTTACTACTTATACAACACATTTGAAGAAATAGACTACTTCATAGAGTCCCTTGAAAAAATTATACTATTAAAAAAGAGCTTATCAGGTCCCCCCACAGAAATCATTTGCACAGGAACATAAGTAGTTATTAAAATTAATAACGAGGAGGAAGAATAAAAAAATTATATGTTAAGTTATGTATGCTATATGTGTTTATTTAGCTGGTCCTAGTATTCTGGCAAACTTCTTGCCTGTGTAGGGGCTTACAGCAAAAGCTATTTTAATCTTACCTCTTTTAGTCTCTTTAACTACAACTTCATACTTGTCTGTTTCAAAGTACTGTTTTGCTTTTAGATCAAAGAATTTTAGTTTCTCTGGCATATCTTATCCCCTAACTATCCAGTATTATTTCTTACTACGCACGCTTATAAACTTGTTTTTTTGTTTACATGATTAAAACGTGCACACTTTTATGTAATACTTTTTTTATATGATAATAAATATATATGCGGATGTATCTCTTTTAATAAATATAAACTGAGTATGTTTTAGA
Organism: Desulfurococcaceae archaeon; assembly: GCA_020833225.1. GTDB lineage: Archaea > Thermoproteota > Thermoprotei_A > Sulfolobales > Desulfurococcaceae > UBA285. Next base: position 15,688 of record JAJHQS010000019.1, on the reverse strand, counting down.
ACTCTCTTTGTATGTGAATATTTGTTATTTGTAATTAAAAAGTGTGATTTGTTCTGCTACATATTTTTTGTGTTGAGCGTGATACATATGTATTTTTGTATAATTAGTATAACTAGCTTATTTAGTTTCTAGATCTCGCGCATAGCACGTCTATTATATTCTTTATAACTGTTCCATTTAATCCTCTAAATAATTTAAAAATTAAATATATAGCTATTTTCATTTAGTTAGATATTACTTGGCTCCTCCTAATGATATCTATTGCTGAGGAATAGAAGGTCCTTATAGGTGCTAGGGGTTTTCGTTACTTTTATTGGGATAGGTTTTCTTTATTTTCCTTTACTTCTAGTTTCTCATGCAGCGTCTTATTGCTGATAATATCACTAATGCCCATATAGTCGTAGATCACTACTGTATATTCTATTTCGCCGTTTCGTGCTTTTTCTAGTTTTTGTAATAATTCAATACACTTCACATTACTTAACTCCTCCCGTCTACATAAGAAGTTTAGAGCTTCGATGAATTCTACTATTAGCCCTTCAATCGTTGTTATATAGCCCTGTGAATATACCCCAGGCTCCGCTATAAGTCCTAGTTCAGGTATCTCTATTCTTGCATGAGAGCTTTTTATTACAATAGCGTTTACATCACTTGGATACTCTACTTTATATATAATTTTACGTGGTTCACCTCCACTGAGTTGCTCTATATTTCTATATGTGTATTTACAGTTAGGACATGTACCACTAGATATTAATATATCTCCATAATAGGGTATAGTATACTTATATTCAGACACTATAATTTCACTTCCACACAGAGGACATTTAATTATATATTCAAATAATTTCTCTAGGTTTCTGGTGAATTCCTCCATATTATTTACCATACTTCTACTCTGAAATAGTTCTTCTTCAACTTCTATTAATATTAATTTTTGAACGCGGGGATAGCGAGATCAGGTGAGAACCATCACATGAAGGTGCTTGGAAATATTGTGAATTCAACCCCTCTCTACATGTTGCTACTGTTAATCCTAGTTTTATCGCGGTTTTAACCACTGGTAATAGTAATTCTTCTCTCTTATTTCTAGTTAAGTACATGTATCCATGTATTTTTACACCACTATGAACGTAGAGCTCTCTCAGCTTCCCCGCTATTTCGGGAATAGCTTGTGAAAGTCTACTTAAACTATCCCACTTAGCCTTGTAAGTTGCTGTCACAATATGACGAGCTCCTGCTTCTTTAACGACCTCTATTAATTCTGCGATAAGATATGGGTCGTCATTAACGCTCGGTATTATGGGATCTACTCTAACTCCAACCGGTATATTGCTCACATTGAGCTCTCTAATAGCCTTTAGTCTTAAACTTGGAGGCGGGGCTTCGGGCTCGATGAGTTTTGCTAAGCTATCGTCAAGCGTAGTTATAGTTATCATAATAGCTGAGGGTATTTTACGTAGAAGATCTATGTCTCGCGTTACAATATGTGATTTCGTAGTAATTAAGACTCTAACATCACGCATGAGTAATAGTTCTAGTGTTTTACGTGTTAATTTAAGTTTCTCCTCGATAGGAGGATATGGATCACTACTAGAACTCATCTCTATAATAGCGTCTTTTTCAATAAATTCTAAGTCACCTTTAACCCTTTCTAGAAATTTTACTTTTGGAGTACTAGGTTTTCTGCCAATATAAGACGTTGCATAACAATATAAGCAGAAATGACTACACCCTGTATAAGGGTGAAGACTATATTTACGTGGACAAGTACACAGTGACGACCTCCATGGGTCAAAGAGTCTAACGACATTCAACTTCATTTAACTCAATCCCAAAGAAATATTATTATAAATTAAACTAAAGAGTGAGAGATTTAAAAATAAAAATAAATCTCATAAACACCACTTACCAAGAAATAATGTACCCCGCCGGACCGCCCTTCTTCATATTCATACCCCCTCAAAAAGGGTCTCTTGAAGGTGTGAGGGCGGCGGGGCTCTATTTTTATAGAAACTTACTATTTTTTATAGCTTACCTAGCTTACCTATATTCATAATCTCAACTTAGTTAAGTTAAATGGAGGTTCCTTATGTGTTTAGCTTCGACGTACGCTATGTTCATATATTAATATTCTGTGGGCGGTACGTGTAGGGTAGAGGATTTTAGGTATAATTTCTTGCTTTATATCTTGTTTCCCCCAAATTAATAGTTTTAAAGCTTGAATTTCATGAATAATATAGGGATTTTATGGTTAGTGGTGTAACTAAAGACGCTATTTTAGAAATATTGGATTTTATACATAAAGCAGTTGAATTGATAAATGATTTTGAAAAAGAAAACATGGTAAATACTCTTTTAGAAGCTCGTAAAGAGGGTAGACGAATTTTTATTGTAGGTGCCGGTAGGAGTGGCCTTGTCGCTAAGGCTTTTGCAATGAGACTATTACATTTAGGTTTTAACGTCTATGTCATAGGAGAGACAATTTTACCTCCAATGAATAAAGGAGACATACTTGTAGCTGTATCAGGCTCAGGTAGGACGAAAACTGTTGTAACTGTAGCTGAAGCGGCTAAATCTCTGGGTGCAAAGATAATTGCTCTCACCACGTACCCTGAAAGTCCGCTTGGAAAACTCGCAGATGTTATTGTGAGAATACCGGGGAGAACAAAGCTAGCTACAGAAGAAGACTATATTATAAGACAGGTGATAGGCGTTCACGAGCCACTAGCACCATTAGGAACGTTATTTGAAGCTACAACTTTAATCTTCCTAGATGGTCTTGTAGTTGAGTTAATGAATAAACTAGGGGTTTCAGAAAGCGAGCTGCGAGAAAAACATGCCAATATTGAGTGATCTTTAATAAATTCTATTTTAATTAATCAAGGTAAAAGAAGTAAACCAGACTTTCCCAAAGACTATTACCATTTCTACTGAAGCACCAATTACAGGCTCTAAATCTTCTCCGAGAATCCCTTATTCCACTCTACTAGATCTTTCATTGTTATTAAGTATTGCTTAATTAATTAATCTATGTATTCTTTTAAATCAACTTCTTTGCCGTGTTTAACAAATTTTATTCTTATATCAGGTTTCACATCAAGATTTAAAGTGTTTATTACATCGTAAATCAACATGCCACTTATTGAACTTATTTTACCGCTTTTTAAAGCTTTATACAGCTCTCTAATGAACACTCCATATATTTCAGGATACTTTAACTTGATTTTTCCTAATAGCTCTACTGCTTTCTCATCAGACATGGCGTAAACATGCTTTTCTGGATCCTCAGCAAAATGTTCTGTAGGCTTTTCTCGCTCCTTTAAAACTTGATGAAAAGCTCTTTTTAGTAGTTTTAATTTTAACGTGTCTGGAAGCTCTTCACTCAATACACTCACCTCCACAAACTCTTTTGAATCCTTATTACTCTTTAATTGATTACCGACTTTTATAGCAGTCTTTTTAAATGAATTCTTATATCTTAATAAAAGAATATTTAAATCGATAATATCCTTTTATCTATATCTATCACTTAGATGAATTATTTGAAAGGGTGCTATTAATGGAGATTAGAGATCTCATAAGTAAGTGGCTTATTGAGGAATCGTATATTGTAAGTAAAATTGAAGACATAGGTGTTTCGGGAATAGTGTGGGGGCTTAATGTTTCAACTCCAGGTGCACCGGGAGTAAAATTCTCCATTATATGTCCTAGTGATAGGAGGGATAGAGTTGTGCTTGTACTTGGTGTTGTAATTGCAACTGAACATAGAAGAGAACTTGAAAAATTAGATTTACGTGAGAGAGTTAAATTACTTCATACTATTCTCTCAAAAGCTCTCACTATCTGTATAGACTGTAAAATTGCTGTTAAACCTGTAATTAGCGATCCTCAGGTGATTGTGGTGAATATGGAAATATTTAACGAGGAGATCGAAAAGTATGGTAAACCACACTTTGTAAGAATTCTCTATAGACTCATAAACACATATTTAGCAATAGTCTCCGGTTTTAATGAGTGGATTCCAATAGTAATAGGTGAAAAACAACCTTACTACTCATATATATAATAATGATACTAATAATGATACCTAGTAAAAGGCATTAATTATGTCTAAGAGAACGTTTGGTTTCTTTACAGAAAAAGAGTATAGCGTGTTAAGACTAAGAGCTCAAGGTTTAACTCAGAGAGAAATAGCACAAATTCTTGGTGTTTCACGAACAACAGTATCAATCCTAGAGAGAGCTGCCTTGAGAAAAGTAAAACTTGCAGAGAAAACTCTAAACATCTACCGCGAGCTTTATTCTAGATTGACATTTACAATTAAACCTGGCGTGAAACTCGCAGAAATCCCTGTTATAATTCTCCGTAAAGCTGATGAAGTAAATATTAAGCTTAAAGGAGATTTCACTTATATATACTCACAACTCCGCTATAAGGTTGGTGTCAAAAGATCTGTTCTTGACAGAGAGATCAAGGTGATCATTTATAGAGATGGATCCTTCGAAATACTACAAGCAGAAAGCTTATATACAGCGTAGCATAAACACTTAGAAATACCACTTAATAATGGACCGGCCGGGATTTGAACCCGGGACCTCCGCCGTGCGAGGGCGGCGCTCTTCCAGGCTGAGCTACCGGCCCCTCATGCTAATCATGACTATTTCCAGGTTTTATTTCTTCTAACGCTTACTTAGAGATTATATCCTAATTCTACTGCTTTAATGTTTTGTTCAAGCCAGTTTGTAGGTATGAGTTCTTTTAATGCTAGTTTTACATGTTCTAATTTAAGTATTTCTGTCTCACGTAGTAGTTTACCAAGAATAACCATATTAGCTACTCTACGAGTTCCAATATCTCTCTCGGCTATTTCGCTAAACCTATGAGCTATTAATTTATAATCCTTAAAGAAGTTTACGTCTACGTATTCCGAGTCGATAATAACTAGAGTGTTTTTAGTTAATAGAGATTTATACCTATTAATGTTAAAGGGGTACATAAATATAGCTACATCTGCGCTCTCTACTTTAATATGTTTAGCTTCTTCTGGAGAAGTTGAGACTACTATGTCTACTCTACTCTCTCCACCACGTGTTTCAGAGGCATAACTCTCTGTTAATGCTGCATAATAATTTGCATACTTAGTAGTAGCAAGCCCTATAACCCTACCAAGTAATAATACTCCTTGACCTCCACGCCCTATAATCAGAATCCCCCACTTCACTTGCCATACACCCCCCTCAATAATTCTAGATATGAGGGGTTATTACGCTCTAGAAACTCTCCTATTATTATACCTTTCTCCCAGTCTATATCTGCATCTTCAATACTCGGCTTAGGCTTATACTTCACTCTCTTCTTTAATTCATTATACATTTCAACAGGATCTCTTAGTCCAATGTGTCTGCCATAAATTTCTGGACAAGTGCTTATTACCTCTATAAATCTAAATCCCTTTATACCTAGAGCCTTATAGAAGAAGTTTTCAATGTAGTGTGGTGTTGTAACACTAGCTCTAGCAGCATAATTAGCATTTAATGCTAATACGAGCTTTATAGCATTTAATGGTGGTTCTGGATTACCCATAGGAGTTGTAGTAGTTTTGACTCCTCGAGGTGTCGTGGGTGCGACTTGTCCACCCGTCATAGCGTACACGAAGTTCGTGATCATGACTACAATTATATCTATATTTCTCCGTGCAGCATGAATAAAATGATTACCCCCTATTCCTGCAATATCACCGTCACCACCAACAACTATAACTAGAAGTTCTGGGTTTGCAAGTACTACGCCGGTAGCAAAGGCTATAGCCCTACCATGTAACACGTGTGCAGCATCATATCTCACATAAAACACAGTTCTAGCACTACATCCTATACCTCCAACCCAAACTATTTTATTAGGATCTATAAGTCCTTCATTAATTCTCTTATCAAGAGCCCTTAACATAGCTCCTAGCGTTATGCCAATACCACAGCCTGGACAATATAGTGTAGGTATTCTATCAACTCTTAAATGCTTGTCGAGCGGGTGTATATTAATTGATTCTACAGCCATATACTAATCACCTCAAGAACCTCTCTCAGCGAGGGTGGTTCTAGGCTTAATATTGGTGCAGAATATACTTCTCGATCTTTGAATACCCTATCTATATCCATGTAAATTTTCCCTATGTTGTTCTCAACAACAACTATTCTTCTAGCTTTACAAGAGTTAACAAGTTTCTCTCGATCAATAGGCCATAGAGTCTTTAACCTTAACATACATATGTTATATCCACGTCTACGTAACTCTAACATAGCTATATATGTAACTCTAGCTGTAGAGCCATAGGATAATAACATATAGTCACATTCACTAGTACAATTGTAGGTTTCATAGTCAAATATGTAGTCTAATCTCTTGAGAATTTTCAAGTTTAAACGAGTTATTAAAGCTCTATATGCACTCTCGTGTGGTGCATAGTAGCCTCTTTCATCATGAGTAAGGGATTCAACTATAGTCTTAAAGCCTTTACCGAAGATGGGCATTGGCGGTATTAGATCTGGATCTGGTTTATAGGGTAAGGTTATTTCAGTACCTTTAGGTATTTTCCTATTAATAATTTCTACTTCACCTTGATCATACATCGTAAGCGGTTCCCATAAGTGGGCTATTACAGCATCGCTTAGGACGATGACAGGTGTTCTTAAAAGTTCAGCTGTGTTAAACGCCTTTATCACAAGATCATATGCCTCCTGAACACTCCATGGGGCATAACAGGGGACTATATAATCACCATGTGCAAGCCATCTTGCCTGTAATACATCTGATTGCGATGTCTTTGTAGGCACCCCTGTACTTGGTCCAGCTCTCATAACGTCAACTATGACGACAGGGGTTTCAGTTATAACTGCTAATCCAATAGCCTCTGCCATTAGTGAGAATCCAGGACCTGATGTCGCTGTCATAGATTTTGCGCCTGCCCATGAAGCACCTATAGCAGCGTTTATTGAGGCTATTTCATCCTCCATTTGAACAACAATTCCATTTAATTTAGGTAGTTTTTCAGCTAAATATTCCATGATCTCAGAGCTAGGGGTGATCGGGTATCCAGCATAGAATTTTAATCCCGCTGTTATGGCCCCCTCAGCTACTGCTATATTTCCAGAAGCAAATGTTTTCCTCAACTACACCACCTTTTCAACAAATATTGCAAAATCTGGACAGTTGTATTCACAGAGCTTGCAGCCAATACACTTCTCTATATCTGAGGGCTCAGGTGGACGATATCCATACTTATTCTCAATACTAGATCTTACAAGCACCTTTACCGGACATATTGCTATACATAGACCGCATTCCTTACATCTATCTACTATTACAGTAACCCTAAACTTGCCGTGTTCTCTTGAAATCAACTGGGAGATTTTACTATAGCTATTCAATTTTAGCACCATTAAAATCACTATTATATCACAAGTAGATATAAATGTGTAAAAATATATCCTATATATTCTACATATCAACTAGATATTTCTGAGAAACCGGTTTCCTCAATAAAAATGACCGAAGTTTACTACATGTTTTATCATAGTGTTTCTCGTTTTACTTAGATTATTTAAACTGTCTTAATTATTTTTAAGTTTTTATCCTATTAATATCGCTTTATCCTCAATATTAATATTTGTATCACTGAAACCTATAGCCCTCATAGTAAGTGATAACACCCCTAGTAGTTGTCATAAAGATTTAAAATGTTATGGCTATTAGCTTCATTAAGGAGGTGTCTTTTAATGTTAGTTGAAATAAGATGGCATGGTAGAGGAGGTCAAGGTGTATGGACTGCTAGTAATCTAGTGGCTGCCGCCGCTGCATATGGGGGTAAATATGTTCAGAGTTTCCCGGCTTTTGGACCGGAAAGATCTGGTGCACCTGTTTTGAGCTTTACACGCGTAAGTGACGAGCCTATAGAGGTTCATAGTATGATTTATGAACCCGACATCATTGTAATACTAGATTACACGCTTCTCTCACCAAAAATCGTAGAGGGGCTTAAATCTGGAGGAGTAATAGTGTCAAATTACACAGGTGACGTGGACTTTGTTTTTGAAAGATTGGGTATTAAGCGTGGAGATTACAGAGTACTACTAGTACCTGCGTCTAAATTAACACTTGAAATACTTAGAATTAGAGCTACAAATACTGCAATGATAGGGGGTTTGCTTAAACTTGGCTATTTAGTAAGACTTGAAAATGTTGAAAGAGCTATTAAAGAGAGATTTAGTGAACCCTTAGCTGAAAAGAACATTACACTAGTTAAACGTGCAATGGAAGAGACTATAGAGGTGTAATTTATGAGCCTCAAATCGTGGAAAGAAATACCCATAGGAGGCGTAGGGTTTAAGTTATCAACAGAGATTAAGACTGGAGAATGGAGAGCTCTGAGACCTATAATAGATCAGAACAAGTGTACTAAGTGTCTCATATGCTGGTTATTTTGTCCTGAACCAGCTATAATGTGGGATGGTGTAAAAGTCGAGGTAGATTATGATTACTGTAAAGGTTGTGGCATATGTGCACACGAGTGTCCAGTGAAGGCTATATCAATGGTTCCCGAGTTCGGAGGTGAGTAAATGTGAATATACTTGAATTTAAACCTAAATATCCGAGAGAAAAGCAAATAATGATGTTGCTCAATGGAGATGAGGCAGTTGCATATGCTACTAAACAGAGTTATGTTGATGTAGTTGCTGCATACCCTATAACTCCACAGACGATTATTGTTGAAAGGTTCTCTGAGTTTGTTGCTAATGGGGAAGTACACACGGAATTTATACCTGTAGAGTCAGAGCACTCTGCTATGAGTGCTTGTATTGGTGCAGCAGCTACCGGTGCTCGTGCTTTTACATCTACTTGTAGTCAGGGATTAGCGTTAATGGTTGAAACACTTTATATAGCTTCAGGACTTAGACTACCAATAGTAATGGCTGTGACAAATAGAGCTCTCTCAGCACCTATAAACATTCACGGCGATCATAGCGACGCATACTTAATGAGGGATTCAGGGTGGGTGATGTTATTTGTTGAAAATGTGCAAGAAGCTTATGACACAACAATACAGGCTTTTAGAATAGCTGAGCATCCTGAAGTACAATTACCAGTATCTGTACACTTAGATGGGTTCTTCTTAAGCCACACAATGGAAAACCTTTATGTTTTACCAGATGAAGCTGTCTACGAGTTTCTTGGTGGGCCGAGAAAGCTTGTCAAAGTAAAAGTAGACTATTTTGACGAGGAAGTAGACTACGCGTTAAACCCCGCTAAACCGCTAAGTATGGGTATGTTAGCGTTTTACGACTATTACTTTGAAATTAAGACACAGCAGGTTGAAGCTATGAAACGCGCTGAGAAGGTTATAGTGGAGGTTAATGAGGAATGGTATAAGTTGACTGGGAGAAGATATGGTGACGGACTCGTAGACCCCTATGCTATGGATGATGCTGACATAGTGATCGTGGTCATGGGGAGTAGTGCAAGTACTGTAAGAAGTGTTGTAAAGAAGTTTAGAGAAAAAGGTGTAAAAGTCGGAGTTTTAAGGGTGCGTTCATTTAGACCATTTCCACACAAGACTATTGCTAGATTACTTAAAGAAGCAAAATTAGTCGCTGTATTAGATAGAGCTGCAAGTCCTGGTAGTATGGGTGCACTGTACTTAGATGTGATCTCCAGCCTCTACATGGAGAAAGAGAAACCTATAGTTATCAATTATATTTATGGGTTAGGTGGAAGAGATTTATCTCCACTTCTTGTATTTAAATTGATAGAAGAACTCGCTGAGGACTTAAAGAGAGGTTTTGTACCCGAAGAAAAAGTAGTAAGGTATTTAGGGGTGAGAGAGTGATGAGTTCTAGTGGTTTAAAAACTACTCCGCAATATAGAATTTGGCTCTTTGAGCCTGGGATAAAGGAGACGCGTCCTTTAATATTTAATTTAAGACAATTAGCTGAACAGAGAACAAGTGCTTTACTACCTGGACATAGGATGTGTGCTGGTTGTACAGCACCTCTAGTAGTGAAGTTAGCAAGTTTTGCTTTTAGAGGTCCTACAATAGTTGTTTCACCTACTGGATGCTTAGAAGTATCTACTACTATATATCCATGGACAAGTTGGGCAGTACCCTGGATACATAATGCTTTCGAAAACGCTGCTGCCACGGCGAGCGGTATTTATGCTGCAATAAATGCACTAAAGAAAACTGGGAGATTAAAATATGATCATGTAGATATCGTTGTATTTGCTGGTGATGGTGGAACATATGATATAGGGTTTCAAGCTTTAAGCGGCATGGCTGAGAGAGGTGACGATGTTCTCTACATATTATATGACAATGAAGCCTACATGAACACTGGTATTCAGAGGTCTGGTGGAACGCCTAAATTTGCATGGACGACAACGACCCCTGTAGGTAAAGTACTTCCTGGTAAACCACAACACAAGAAGCCTATAGCCGAGATAATGGTTGCACATAAAATACTCTATGTGGCTACTGGAACACCCGCACACTGGTTAGACTTCATGAAGAAAGTTAGAAAAGGCTTAGAGGTTAATGGACCCGCATTCATACATGCCTTATCTAGTTGTAATAGGGGCTGGAGAGTAGAAGAAGCACTCTCAGTAGAAGTTTTGAGAAGAGCTGTTGACACATGTTACTTCCCACTATGGGAGTGGACACCTGAAACAGGGTATTTATTAACAGATAGAAGCCTTGTTATTGCAAGAAATCCGGCACTAAAACAGCCTATAGAGAAATTCCTAGAGATTCAGGCTAGATTTAGGCACTTATTAAGACCTGAAAATAAAGAGCTAGTAAAACAAATACAAGAATATATAGATTCCGTGTGGGAAGACTTATTGAGAAGAGCTAGTAATGTACCGAGGTAGTATATCTTAATTGATCCCTTGTAACATTTTTAAAGGAAACTTCTTAATAGTAGGCATTGGTTCTCCTCTCCGAAGCGACGATCAAGCTGGCTTAATCCTCTGTGATATTTTGAATCAAAATGGAGTAAATTGCATTAAGTGTGAATATGGGTTTGAAAACTGCGTAGACATAGTAATTGAAAAAAGCCCTGAAAAACTCGTAATCATAGACACAGCTATTTTTAGTGGAGGTAATCCTGGTGACGTTATTTTTCTCGATAGTATAGAGGCGTTTGATAGTACATGCATATTAACAACGCATAACATTCCAATAGGATTATTACTGAACACTATCAAGGAACTCTCCTCTATTCGAGAAGTATATATTATTGGCATTTATCCAAGAAATCTAGAAATAGGATTAGAAGTCTCCAGAGAGGTTACTAATTCCCTTCACATCTTAGCCGAAAGTATTGTAAAGTGTTTTAAAAATATCTGAAAAAGCAAGTGCCCCTATTATAGGAATTGTTCCTATTAATTTTAATAGTAGTAAGTAATGATTGTCAAAGTCTTTCCTCTGAAAGAGGCCTAGTATCTTTAACCAATTCACAATCTTAACAGGTAGAGAGTATTGCTTTGAATTCCTTAAAAACTCCACACTAGTTCTCTCCAGTATGGTTTTAGCGTAGAAAAACTTCGTGTAAAACGTATTGTAGTCTTTGAGCCTATATTTCTCTAAGTGTTGAGCTAGTATAGGTGTTAACTTGAAAATATGGTAGAGACCTCCGCCAGTATATGGTTTAATTAATGGAACACTATCACCATGAAATACTACTCGTCCACCGAGCACGGGATTTCTTAGTGGCTTATGTAGTGGCAAAAGACCTCCGAATTTCTCATAAATGTTCTCTACAGAGATCTTTAAGTGCTTTTGTACATATTGCAGAGTTCTTTGAGCTTGCATAGGGCTATGTGAAGCCGCACCTATTATTGCTTCATCTTCGAGTGGTATAATCCAGGCAAAAAACTCAGGTAAACTACTAGTATAAATAATGTAGAGTGTGTCATTATCTAATCCCTTTACTTTAACTCGTAATTGCAAACCTGTTAAGAAATATTGTTCCTCGTTAATTAGTATTCTCCTAAATAAGCTATTTGCACCATCTGCTACTACAAGGTATTTATATTTAAAGATATCTCCGCGAGCTAGAACCTCTCCTAGTGTTAAAGGGCGTGCTCTAGTATTGAATATTATTCTATGTCCCAGAGCCTCTGCTTTCGAGGCTAGGACTTCTTCTAGGAGAGGCCTATTTATGTGAAAAGCCACTTCTCGCCTAAATACAAGTTTAACCGTGTAATTAGGGGTTTTAAATAATACACTTCTATACCCATGATCAACTATTTTGGGAGAAATAGTACTTGTAACTATTTCAGCTGTTTCACACCCAATAATACCTGCACAGTGTTTAGGAAAACCAACTTTAGAATGCTCCTCAAAGATAACTACATCAAAACTTCTAATATTAGAAGCCAGTGAAAGACCTGCAGGTCCTGCTCCTACAATTATAATATCTTTATGCATTAATACATGACCCTCAATGTTTAATAAATAATACCTAATTTTTACAATTCACATAGTCCGCCTACTCTTACTTTTAAAGACAAAGGCGCTCTTTTGAATAGTTTTAAATGTATTTAAGATAATATCTTTAGTTCTCATTTAACCTAGATGATAGAGTTTTTTCAGTTATAAAAACTATGTAAGATTTTTAGCCTGGTTCTTCATAATCTCTAGAAGTAACTTTCATCGTGAATTTTTTTGCACCTAGTTTTTCAACTATATAATTAAACGCCTTGAAAGGATCTCCTTTAATACCACATGTATATACATCAACTGTTGCAAATCCATGTTCAGGCCATGTATGAATAGCTATATGACTTTCAAGTATAATTGCAATCACACTGACTCCTGGCCATATTTTCCAGGCCTTAACATCAAGGAGTGTAAATCCACCTATTCTTACAGCCTCTTTAACTACTTCTATAAGATACTCTTCATTCATTAATAATATGGGGTCACATCCATAAAGTTCACCATAAACATGTCTACCTACAACTTTTTTAACTACTTGTACCTCCATAATCATCCCCCATAAAAAATCCCCCCTGGAAACTTATAAACTTTTCCCTCCACCCCTATCCGCTACAAGATATAGGGGGAATTCCGCGTGAAAAAATACCCCCAAATACCTTTACACGTATTTCTAATGTTTCAATAATATATTTAACATTGAGTATTATTACGTATTCTTAATATAGAGATAGCTTGGGAGAAGAGGGATACCATGTATTATTATGTTAAATTGAACCAATAAAATTAATTTATTCTCAAATAGAAGTGTTTGAAGAAAAGATTTTGAGTTAAAAAAGAACTTTAGTACTACTCTGCCTCCTCCATTTCTACTGGTTTTTCGAGCGGGGCTATTTGTAATCTTCCTCTAATAGCGTTGATGACTTGTAGTGCCTCGCCGGTGTCTACATGCCTGGCTATTTCCATTATTTTACTTAGCTGCTCTACTAAAGCGTCTTCAATGGGTCTACCTTTTAACTCTATTTTTGCTTTTTCAAAAATAGCTGTTACTGGTTCTATTACGGCTGCCTTTTTCAAGACTACGATGTCTTCTACTGGTAAGACTTCAACGACGCCAACTTCTTTCTCGTCTATTTTAATAGAATATATTAGATCGCCGTCAAATGTTTCTCCAATTTTACTCACATTATATTTTACAACTTCAACTGCTAGTGTGGGAGCTCTCGCTACGAATTTTTTTAAGGCTTCTTCATAGGTTTCAGGAGGAATTCTCTTATAAATTTCTACTTTTAAAGTATCCCACTTCCACACGATAGCCTTATTTACCTCGTCTAATTCATAACTAATAGTAATTCTTACCACGTCAAATTTATCTACTTTTAACTCTTCTACAAGTAACGTGTAAAGAGCCCTATTTAATCTCCCAACGTATAAAGCTACTTGCTTAGCGAGTTCTTTATCTTTTTTAACTTGTTCTCTTAACTGTGCAAAAATAGTTCTTCTTAATTTATCAGCGTAGCCAGCTGCGAATACAAGCCCAGATCTCAATTCAGGCATGAATACCTCCAGTATCTATATACCTATTGGATTAATAAATACATTTCTCCCACTAATCTACAAGGAAATATAGAGAAAATAATTAGTAGCTCCTTTTTAAGAATACTACAAGGCTAACCCCAGTAAACTATGATTTTATCCTCTAGTGATACGTCTTTAAATCTCCTCAAGAACTCCTTTAATTCCTTCTTAACTTCCTCCTTAAACGTAGGCAATGTGTTTAGTGTTAATTTATGTGATTCATATAGCCTCCTTAGTGTTGGATACATCCACCTCTCGAGATTAACACCATTAGTTACGTAAGTTAACTTCTCACTAAAGTACGGGAATATCTTTAAGAGTATCTCTAGGTGTTTTGCTGAGACTGCAAATGCTTGTGAGGAACTTGCTAAACCTATGTCAGTTAGTATATTACTTCAGGGGATAATAGCTTATATCCATACTCAGAGTATGTTAAATTTCGCGGGAAGCTTGGATGCTCTAAGTACCTGCCGTGTGAATTACTAATCTATATTTACCAGGTATTTTAAGTATTAGTGGAAGGAACGCTGTGTATGTTTCTTGAAGATCTATAAACGCCGTGTTACATGCCGCTAAGTATCCTCTTATATACTCTGCGACTGCTTTAGCAAATAATGTGTTTTTTTCGTAGAATTTCTCGTCGATGCTTTCTTCAATATAAAGCCTCTTAGTGAGCTATGAAGCCCACTGTGGTGATACCGGCTTGAAAAATTGCTTTGGCATTTCTGTAGGTATAGCTTAATGCCTCTACACTAACATCTTCATTTCTCAACTCGATCTTAAACACTCCTTCACTTCTTAATGACTTAATAAATTCTTTGGGCTGTGATTGAGACTTATGTATTGGATTACCATTGCTATCAAATCCTTAGCTTACATAGCCTTGATCGTAGTATAGGGAGAGAGTAATGTATCTTAACCCTAGGGCGGCTGCAGCATAAAGCTTATCACCTTCAAGAACACCTAAACCCCCAGCATGCATGTAACCTACATCTAAGGCTAAGTCTGAGTTACACTAATCACCGCGTATTCAGAGTTAAGATCGATCGCGTTAAATGCCATAAATCACTGACCTCACTTAAATTATGCCTAAAAATCTTACTTAAACCTAAGTTATATTTATTCTTACTAATTAATGCTAATTCATATCAGAACCAGAAATAGGGTATCACTACCATGAAAACTAAGTTACTTCAATATATCTCGTGAACTACGCTCAGAGTGAGTAAATGATATATGACTTAACTAATGAGTTTAAATAACCCGATAAATAATCTATATAACTTATACAGAAACACTTAGTTCACAGTAATAGACTGGGTTTACAGAAATAGGTGTGATTAATGTGAAAATATATCTAGCCCCTAAGATATATACTAGCACACGTTGTCAGTACGCTCTTAGCTATTACAGAGTCCACACAATATAGAGCAATTCTACTATTAAACGCGTTTATAAAACAGTTAAAAATAATATTTTTACTAGATTTTCTAGAGACGCCGCCGTAGTATAGCCCGGTCAAGTATGCGGGCCTTTCGAGCCCGTGACCCGGGTTCAAATCCCGGCGGCGGCACTCTTCTCAGCACATTAAAAATTAATATTTAAAAACGTGATAAC
>JAJHQS010000038.1 GCA_020833225.1 Desulfurococcaceae archaeon | reverse complement strand
AAAATAACTGTTTGCTCCTAGATGCAACAAGTAAAAATAAATTAATGAGAATGAGCATTAGGGGCTTTTTCTCGCCCACTCCTTCATTGGCGACACTACTACTTCAAGGGCGGGTTCATTGGACATTGAGATGAACAGTGTGCACTCCTCAAGGGCCGATACATTAATGCTGCAACGCCGCATATATACCTAGAGTGTCGAGGAGATTTACATAGCTACGCTCCACAGCACCAAGAGAATTCGAACACCAACAAATATGAGTACTATAGGTATGTACAAAACCAAAACAGCCTCACCACTTTAGAGCGATGAAGAGGTCAGGCCGGGGTTTTAGTCAATCGGGTTATCTTAGTTTTGCTGTGGAGGCCCTGATCACTAAGAATATTAAGCACTGTCATTTAAACACATATGGGATTTAATGTGGAAACAGTTGAGTTAAAGAGAAAAGTTCTAAGGCTGCTTAAGGAGGATGAGGAATTTAGACTCGCTGTGGCTGGTTTACTTGGATTTGACACTATTCTCAACGAGTTAAAGAAACTACGCGAAGACTTTCAATTATTCACACAGGAACAAGCTAAGAGGCGGGAAGAAAACAATAGAAGGTGGGAGGAGACATATAAGAGATTTGAAGCGCTGGAGAGCGAGCTTAGAAAGCTACGCGAAGACTTCAATAAATTCGTGGAATTACAGGAGAAAATGTGGGAGGAGCAAGTCAGGAGATGGGAGGAGAATAATAGAAGGTGGGAGGAGACATATAAGAGATTTGAAGCTATTGAGAGAAAGCTACTAGAGCACGATAAAAAGTTCGAAGCTTTGATGAGAAGAGTAAGTAGCCTGGGTAGGAGAATAACGGCGATCGGGGCTAGATGGGGTATTCATACGGAGACGGCTTTTAGAAGGGCTATGAGGGGTATTATAGAGGAGATTCTTGGTAAGGGTAGAGTAGAGAAGTGGGTGTACTTCGATAAAAATGGTGAAGTCTATGGTTATCCATCACAAGTGGAGGTAGATGTGTTGATCAAGAATGGTCTACACATACTTGTAGAGGTAAAGGCGAGCGTATCTATTGGAGATGTCTCAACACTATGGAGAAAGGGAAAATTATATGAAAGAGTCACAGGGGTTAAACCGAGACTAGTCATAATAACTCCATTTATAGATAGAAACGCGCAGGAAGCCGCGGCAAAACAAGGAGTAGAAGTCTATGCGAGAGTGTAATAACATGATCGATTGATATATACACGGCGAATTTATGTAGGTAAAAAGTTGAAGCAGCGAATTCTATGAATATCCTCTCTAATTCTCACATTAAAATCCCCTTAACTCTCTGCTCGCTTTTACAAAGTAACTCTATTTAAATTAAAACTTATATTATTGTTCCTGACTGGGCATAACATAGGATGTGACTATATACTAGGTATGATTTTTATTAGGTGCTTTTAGTATCTTGACTAGTTTGCCTCTTGGTGATGGTACTATTTCTAGTTTTGCATTATTAAATTTCAAATATAGCTCTCTTCCTTGGTATAATCTATCTAAGAATACTGCTAGTGCTGCTACTTCTGAGTGTGGTTGATGTCCAATAGCGATATTGTAATCTGCTATTTCATAAAAGAACCTAGGAACTTTCTTTGCTCCCACTACGACGAGTATATCTCTGCTATCACGTCTTATTTCTTCAATAACGTCATCTACGTGTAAGCCATACATGGTTAAGTGTACAATAATTCCATTATTCTTCTTCCATGAAACACAATATTCCTCGGATTTAACTCCCATTTCTACGTGGAAATAGCCACCCCAAAGCTCTATTACCTTTGCTATGCTCTTATAAACACTTTCATCAGCTACATCTCCTAGAATAAATCCACTAGCTCCAAAAGCCCTTGCAACTAGAGCTACGTGTGTTGTAACTCTCTTATCTCTTTCTGGCCTATGTCCATATCTTAAAACATAAATTCTCCTCACATGATCTACCTCTTATTGAGCTTCATATATATCTTCTCCAGCAACAAGTCTATGTTTATACCCTTTGTACAAGACACCGGTATAACTACTTCATTGTCTCCAATATATTTACTAATCTCTTCAAGTAGAGTGGCATTATTGAAGGCTATTTTATCGATCTTGTTTAATACATATATCACTGGTTTTCCTTGAGCACCTATCCTCCTCAAGATCTCTCTGCCTGTGCTAATTTCTTCTATAATACTGTGAAAAGGTTTAGAAATATCAATAATATTCACAATAAGGTCTGACTCAACAACCTCCTCTAATGTGGCATAAAAAGACTCTATGATCTCTGGTGGAATATCTCTTATAAATCCTACAGTATCAATTAATATGAAACTAACATCTTTATAGTTAACTCTAAAAGCTTTGGGTGTTAAAGTAGTAAATGGTTCAGGACCTACAGGTCTCATCAACCTAGTAATAGCATTAAATAAACTTGTCTTACCAGCACAAGTATATCCAACTATAACTACATGAGGTAAGCCCAGATCTCGTCTCGCTTTCCTATGCACTTCTCTAACTACGCGTAAGTTCTCGCTTTCTCGGCGTAAACGAGCTTCTTTCTTCTTTAATAACAAATAATACTTCTCGTACCCATATCTACCAGCACCTAGAAAGCCGTGTAGCTCTCCCAGCTTAGCGTATCTTATAGCTTCTTTTACTAGTGGTAAAGTGTATTTGAGCTTGGCGAGCTCAATTTGTAAAAGTGCTTCTCGTGAGCCAGCATGTGTGGCGAAAATTTCTAGTATTAAGAGAACTCTGTCAACTACTTCTCTCCTAATTTCTCTCACAAGATTAATGAGCTGAGAAGGCTTTAACCTATCCATGATAATTAACTTGTCAAAGTGTAGTTCTCTCAACTTCTTTATTTTCTCAGTAGACAAATATGTTTTATGATTTCTCCCTCCAACTACTTCATAGCCTAAAATATCTCTATATATTGTTCTAACAAGAGCAAGTTCTTCCTCGAGAAACCTACTATATTTCTTAGGAATTACAACATAAACTCTCACTAAGACCCCTTATTCTCTTTCTCACTATGTTTCTGCATAGTAATCAAATTGCCCACCGTAAGATCTTCACTACTACTTCGCTGTGTGTATTTCGACACCTCCACTACGACTGGCTCTAATAATTTAACCTTTAATACTCTTTCTAATCTCTTAGCTAGCTCTAAATTAGGTTTTAATTTACCACTCTCAATTCTCTTAATAATATTTACACTCTCACCTATTTTACTAGCTAAGACTTCTTGACTCCAACCCAGTTTTTCTCTTGCAGACTTAATTACCTGATAATAGTTTTCTACAACCTCGTATTTTTCAAATTGACTTAAACTAGTATTTCTCCCACTACCTACTACTTTCACCTTAGTACTTGTAGCACTTACTAACGCCCTAGTACTTCTCTTAGCACTTTCACGTACAATACTTCTTTTTGATAACCTAGAATAACACTCAGGACACACTATTATCTGCGAGCCCTCAAACAAAATTCTTTTAGCTACTTTAACATCTACTTCTCTACCACACATTTCACAATAGTAAGACACACTACCCCCTTCTTAAAACACATCTATTAGACCATTATATTCACGGGCCTTATTATGAGTAATGGTCTTGGAGATCGTGGAGTTGTAGAGCGCGACGACATCAATGTACTTATTAATAGCGATGAGGATTATGTAAAATACCTTGAACTGAAAATCAAACAATTAGAAGAAGAACGTAAGAGACTATTGCGTAGAGTAGAGTATTATAGGAGTGAAATTGAGAAATTACTTGCACCTCCCCTTATAGAAGCCTATGTTGAGGATTTAACACCAGACGGTAGGGTAATAGTTAAAAGTAGTAGTGGACCAAATTTAATCGTTACAATAGTAAATGGCGTAGATATATCGCGGCTACGTCCAGGTAGTAGAGTTGCTCTTAACCAGAGAGGATCATCGATTGTCGAGGTACTGCCTGATCGTGTAGACCCACTAGTACAGCTAATGGAGATTGTTGAAAAACCAAGTGTATACTACAGTGATATCGGGGGGTTAAGTGAGCAAATACAAGAACTCAGAGAAGTCGTTGAATTACCATTGAAAAAACCAGAACTCTTCGCCGAGCTGGGTATAGAGCCTCCAAAGGGGGTTTTATTATATGGTCCACCGGGATGTGGTAAGACACTACTAGCTAAAGCAGTAGCTACTGAAAGTAATGCTACATTTATTACACTAGTTGGAAGTGAATTAGTTCAAAAATATATTGGTGAAGGAGCTCGCTTAGTGAGAGAGCTCTTTAACTATGCTAGGAAGAAAGCCCCTACAATAGTATTTATTGACGAGATAGATGCTATTGCTTCTCGCAGACTTGAAATTGGAACAAGTGGAGAAAGAGAAGTTCAGAGAACTTTTATGCAATTATTAGCTGAAATAGATGGCTTTAAGCCACTTGATAGAGTTAAGGTGATTGCAGCTACCAATAGAATCGACATATTAGATCCGGCCTTGCTTAGACCCGGTAGACTAGATCGCATTATAGAGGTTCCATTACCGAGTAAAAGTGGTAGAGTTGAGATATTTAAAATACACCTAAGAAGAGTAAAGATCAAGGGGGCTATAGACTATGACCTCTTAGCTGAGATAACAGAGGGTTTTAGTGGAGCTGAGATAAAATTAGCTGTAGTGGAGGCTGGATATTTTGCAATCAGGGAAGGTAGGAGTTATATCGTGTTCCAAGATCTTCTTAAAGGTGTTGAGAAGGTAAAGAATAAGAGG
Organism: Desulfurococcaceae archaeon; assembly: GCA_020833225.1. Lineage (GTDB taxonomy): Archaea > Thermoproteota > Thermoprotei_A > Sulfolobales > Desulfurococcaceae > UBA285. Next base: position 6,866 of record JAJHQS010000038.1, on the reverse strand, counting down.
ACGCTAAGAAATATAATGTACGATACTATTAGACATGAAGCAAGGCTTGTCTATAAGTAGGTGTATATTTAGTGATAATTAGGCGCCCTACAAGTTACGAGCTCATAGAGCTTAGAGGCATTGCAGAACTTCAGTTTAGAGTACCTGGAGATGTACTCATACCTGAAGATATACATGTAGCTGTTAGTCCAAATACAAATAAGATACGTATAGTGTTCAGGTCTGGAGTTAAGTATCTCGGTTTAAGAGCCCGTGATTATAGATTTAACCTCTATATTCCCGCCGGTATCGTATTAAATAACAATATAACACACCCACACATGAGAGTTTATGTTAAAAAAGAGTATGCGTCTTTCATAGCTAAGGGCAAAACACTTTTCTGTAAACACGTTTTAATGGCTGACCCTGAGATTAAGCCTGATGACGAGGTACTTGTTGTAGACCCTGCTGGCAATCTCCTCGCCGTGGGGAGGTCTTTAATAGCAGGCCACGAATTTGTCTATTATAAGCGTGGAGAAGCTGTAAAAATACGTGAAGGTGTTAGTGAAATTGAGAAAAATTAAATTTATACCTTTCACTAGACCTTTTAGAATAGAAGATGTAAAAAACTCCTACTTTATAACCGGTTATCAAGGCTATGGCTTAATCGGATACATTACAACACGTTACTTAGCTAAAGAACTCGGCTTAGTCAAAATTGGTTTTATTAAGACAAAATATATGCCCGAGTTCACAATGTATACTAGAGATCTCGACTTACTTTATCCTTTTGAAGTATATGCTGGTACTGTAAATAACAATAGAGTAGTTATCATAGTTAATAATGCCACTCCAAGCGAAGTTGAGAGGGCTGAATATGCAGAGTTTCTGGCACGCTTCGCGAGAAAACTTGCTGTTAGAGAAGTTATATTGATCGGTGGTCTTGATCAGGAGCATAGAGCTAATTCCGAGGAGAAATATAGATGGATTCCACTAAATGACCCTACCACTAAGCTAGATGCCAGCATATTAGAAGACAAATATATTGTAGGTCCCTTAGCTCTTACAATGATTTTTATGAAAGCCTATGGTCTTAGGGGTGTGGTTTTACTTCCATTTACTGAACCCTTTAAACCAGATCCTCGTGCTAGTGCAATAGCTGTAGAGGTTATTTCACATATCCTTGGAGTTAAAATAGGAACTGAGAAGCTAATAGAAGAGGCTGCTTTACTAGAGGCTATTGAGGCTGAGAGGGAGAGAATTGAAAAGACTATTGAGGAATCAGAGAGAAGACCTCGTATAACCTACATATAGAGATCTCGACACCTCTTGTTCCAAGTCTCTTTACGATTTTATTAGCTAACTCCTCATTAAGCCAGGCAGATAGGACTAAGACTACCCTCCGTGGCTTTTTATCTAAGAGTTCTTTAATGTGTTTTTTTAGTAATTTTAAGCTAACTGTGTATTTTGAAATACGATATTCGTGTTGATAGAATGGATATGTCGAGGCTATTTCCGGAGGAATAACGCCTAGTATTGGGTGTAAAAAGAGTATTTTAACACATGTATTACTCTTATATTTCTCAGAAAGCTCTACGTATTCTTTTTGTGAAATATATGGTTTTCTATAAGCAGGCAAAACAATGATGATTCTATCCTTTATTCGCCGAGCTAAGATTTCATTAACACGCTTAATATTTAAACTGATTTTAGGATTGTAATATGAGAGCTCACTTAATATTAGTAAAGCCCTACCGCTCGGACTTGTTAGTGGCGATAATTTCTCTATAAATTTCATATATTTCAGTAGAACTGCAAAAGCCTCTTTAAGACTAGGGTGAGCATTGGCCCTCCACTCTAATAGCTCCCACAATCTATTCTCTTTAATAGCTTGTTTCACGCTTTTAATCTCCTTGTAGATCACGTGTAAATTGTGTAAAGCCAAAAGTCTCTCTCTCATGGAGGGGGGCATTTGTAGTAGTTCTTGTGGTGTATACTTTGAACATATTGGACATGCACATGGGAAATACTCGAGTTCTCGTATATTTTTAGTACCTTCTTCAACCAGATATCGTCCATCACGAGCATAAAGTATATAGCTTGCAGAGTCAAACATATCAGCACCTATAGCTACTAAGAACGGTATTATCATAGGATGTCCAACGCCAAATACGTGAAGAGGTCTATCTAGTGACGTATTTACTCTGACAAGAGCAACTATTTCTATTAACTCCGCATACCTGTACTTCTCTAACATAATTGTCGGGGATCCTACAGCATATATGTGATAAGGTAATTTCACAGCTAGCTCACAAGATTTCAATAAAATGTCTTTAAATGGGGCTCCTTGAATAGGATATACCCATAATTGTTCGCTGTCCTCTATTAATGGGAGAGATTCGAGTCCTCGCTTATATGTCTCTAAGACAGCTCTTTCCGCTTCTTCACGGCTCATAGTACTACCAGTTGGTATATCCAGTATAGTTGCTATGTCAGATCCTATGGCTTTCTCATAATTGACGATAGTCCTATTATCAATATCTATATTGCCGTATAATAATATTTGGTAACCACCTGAGTCTGTCATTACTATATTATTCCAACTAAGCTCACTATGAATGCTTTTAATTACTCCTTTATTTCTCTTATAAAACAAATACGCATTAGTAATTATGCCTTTAAATCCCACACTACTAATACTACTTAGATCAGGGATTTGCCTTAGAGGATCGATCACGGGAAAAATAACAGGAGTTTCTAAAATACCATGTCTAGTGATGAGTTTACCAATTCTACCTGCCAAGTCGCGTTTTTTAACTTCAAAAAACACCTCTAACTAACCTTGTATACCTTTTTTCTTAATTTCTATATATTTTTTATAAATGCCATAAAGAGTTTCCGCCATTGCGCCTGATCCACTCACGCCTTCCTCGCTAACCCTATATCTGCCTAAAACCTCCACTGCTCTAGCCTCCGGGATTACTCTCACTGCGTGTTCCTGAAGTTTTAACTCTTTTAGTAGGAACTCTTTAAATTCTTCAGGATTAAAAAGAGGCTCTTCCATAGCTATAATCTCTGAAATCCTTTCACCTTTAACAATTATTTTAGAGTATCTATTACCACTTTCATCAGTAACGTTTCTCAACAGGATATTTAGAGAAGGGTGATCAAACCCCGTTAATACGCCCTCATAGAGTTTACCGTTAACTAAAACTACTCTAATCCTCCGATCTAACAGCGTCACAAGCTCGTTTATTAATCTCCTAGATGCATCTACTGCAGACACGCAAACCACCCATGGTTACTATCTCCTATACGTATTTAAAACACACATTCTTCTTATTTAACAGTGCAGTGTATAGGGGTCTACATTGGAGCTAGAATGTCGCGTAGAAGATATAACTCCACTAAGAATTCCCAGAGTCTATAGAGTAAAAGGTATTTGTGAAGAGATGCAATTAGAAATAGAACTTCACGAAGATGTGATCAAAAAACCCAGTAAGAACGTAAAAATGATAATAAACATCACTAATAGTAGAGAGATTTGTCTAAACTACTATTTCTGTGCACACGGCTATGTCTTATCAAACACCACTATTGGAGAAACACATAGAGCTATTATATCACTACATGGTTTATTAGTTGTTTTAAAAAGCACGAAGCCTATAGATTTAAAAAACATGGAACACGTATATATAGGGATAGAATTTTCATAGAATCCCATACTAATTTATATGCCCATATTAGCTAATTAAATCACTTCTAGGCTAGGATTTCTTTCACTCAACTCTCTCAAAAACTTGTTTTAAGCATTTTTCCGAAAGCCGATTTAAGTATACACATTTAAAAACAGGTGTTTTAAATGAGCAACCGTGAGATTGTGTTAAGGTTATATCGAGTATTAAATAGTAAAGATAGTGATGTTGAAAATGAGTTAAGAGAATTAAGCGAACTTATAAAAACAAGGTCCCAATTAAGTAAGAATGTCGAGTACATCACTATTTCTAAAATTAGCAGAGGTGATGTAAAAGGTTTAATAGTAATTAGGGGTAGAGAAGAAAACGTGAGAGAAGAGTCTCAATTAATACTTACTCTTGTAAAATCAGCTTTTAAATCAATAGATATTGAAACCTATATGTCTAGAAATCCTATTTCTACTATTATAAGCAGTATTAAGAATTTTTTCTGAGAAGAACTCCTCTAGGCTATATTACTCCCCCTATTTATGAATCACGTGTCAAATATCCTGAGCAACAAGTGCCTGTCGAAGAATTTGACACTAATGAACCACATATAATTCTAGGGAGAGTATTAAGTAGCATTCCCGAGTATTCTGCTAAGCTATATAAAAGCGCTCTTTTTAGACACATTTTAATTACCGGTACCACGGGTTCAGGTAAGTCTTATACTGCTTCGAAAATAGCTGATCGTTTAAGTAGGGATTTAAAAATACCAGTTGTAATTATAGATTGGCATGGTGAATATCAAAAGTTATTGCCATATCACACGACATTGAATCCTCGCGAGTTTCCACTGCAATTATTTACAGGAGAGCCTGACGATCTAAGTATATTAACAAGTATATTTGAATTAACACCACCTCAAGAGTACATTTTAGAGAAAATTCTTAAACGTAAAGACTTTGTAAAATTAAAGACAATAGATGGATTATTAGAAACTATTGAAATTTTCCCTGAAGAATCTACCTGGTTTAGAGAATCTAAGCTGTCATTACATAGGAAATTAAGTGTTCTTTCCAGAGAGGAATATAGTGATCTTTTCAAGTTCTATGAACCTACAAATGTCACTTTTAATAAGTTATTTTTAGAACTAGATAAACCTCTCTTAATAGATGTTAGTAAAATAATTGATTTATCTATAAAAAAACTATACGCATCACTATTAGTGAAGCGCATAGTTAACTATGCTACGAAGAACTTAAAACAATTAGCAGTGATTATAGAGGAAGCCCAAAATTATTTATCAAAACAAAATCCAATAAAACCAATTTGCGAAATGCTCAGGGAAATTAGGAAGTTCAATATTGGGTTAATTGTAGTTGCTCAATCAATATCACAACTAGTAGAAGATGTTATGGCTAATACTAATACTAAGATAATTCACGCGATTAAATCTAAACAAGATCTCGAAGTTATTGAGAAGGCAGTATACATGGAGCATTCACTATTATCATTAATTCCCTATTTAGAGGTAGGAGAGGCTGTGTATAGTACAATTAGTTTAAAAAAACCAATATTAATTAGAATAGAATAACCTAGTTGACTACTCTTCTTCCTTCTTCTCTTCTGGCTTCTTACCAACTTCTTCCTTCTTCTCTAATTTACTCGCAGCTATTATGTCATCTATTCTCAAAATTATAGTCGCAGCCTCTGTTCCACCCTTAATAGCAGTTGCTACAACAGAGAGTGGTTCAAGAACGCCTAACTTATACATGTCAACGAGTTGCCCCGTACCCAGATCAGCACTAATCCAAGTATTACCCTCCGCCTCATGAGCACTTCTAAGTTTCATAAGCATTTCAACCGTGTCTAAACCAGCGTTTTCTAATAGTGCGACTACAAGTCCTTCCAGAGCCTTTGCGAAAGCTTCTACAGCTAATTGCTCTTTACCACCAACTTTAACGGCAAACCTCCTCAAGTACTTAGCAAGCTCTATTTCAATAGCCCCGCCACCTGCTACTACTTTACCATCTTTAATCGCATCAGCCACAGCTGAAAGAGCGTCTCTTAAACTACGCTCAGCTTCGTCTACAAGTCTTTCTAATCCACCTCTTAATAAAATACTTACGGACTTAGGATTCTTGCAGCCTTCAATAAACACCATTTTATCCTCGCCGACTTTTCTCTCCTCAACTAATGCTGCATATCCTAAGTCTTCTGGTTTTAAGTCATCAATATTACTCACAATTCTCCCACCTGTAGCTCTTTCAAGCTTCTCAAGATCACTCCTCTTAACTCTCCTCACAGCTAAAATACCCTTCTTAGCGAGGAAGTGTTGAGCAACCTCATCAATACCCTTTTGTGTAATGACTACATTAGCACCTACTCCAGTAATCTTATCTACTAGCTTTGCGAGTATCTCTTCTTCTTGCTGTAGAAATGCCTTTAATTGTGTTGGATCACTTATTCTAATCTCAGCATCAATTTCTGGCTTCTCTATTTCTAATGGAGCATCGAGAAGAGCTATTTTAGCATTTTCAACTCTCCTAGGCATACCTGGATGAACTACTTCTTTATCGAGAATTATACCATATACTAGTTGAGTGTCCATTAATGATCCTCCATATTTCTTAATAACTTGGACATTGTCTATATCAATGTAGATCTTATCACCACGCTGCTCAGCAATATGTTTAACAGCTTTAACTGCTAGTTCTGCCATGTATTCTCGAGCATCGTGCACAGCCTTACTTGTCAATGCCGTCTTAGCAACTTTCTTAAGCACTTCTTCATTATTTATATCAATTGGTATAGCTATACTCTCAAGTACCCTTAAGGCCTCTTCCATTGCTTTCCTATAACCTGAAATTATAACTGTGGGATGTATGTTTTTGTTTAAGAGCTCTTCTGCGTATTTTAATAACTCTCCAGCAAAGATTACGGCTCTTTTAGTTCCATCACCAACTTCACTGTCTTGGCTTTTAGCTACGTGAACAAGCATTTTTGCAGCTGGGTGTTGAATCTCAGCCTTATCTAATATAGTAGCACCGTCATTAGTAATTGTTACATCTCCAAGCGCGTCTACAAGCATTTTATCCATGCCTTTAGGTCCATATGTAGTTTTAACCATCTCAGCTACAGCTCTAGCTGACAATATGTTAATTCTTAGTGCATCTCTACCCGCTGTTCTCTGCGTACCTTCTTTCA
>JAJHQS010000084.1 GCA_020833225.1 Desulfurococcaceae archaeon | reverse complement strand
AAAGGCACGGTGAAACTCTACGAGTGTATTAAAGACGACGTGAAATTCTACGCAGTAACCTACGCTAGCGAGGAAGAGTGGCTGAGAACACTCACTGAGGATAAGGGAGAAGCTGAAAAAGAATTTAAAGAGCTACTCAAGAAAATATAAAATAGTTTAACGATTTCTTTTTAAACTAGGCGCTCTCAGAGCGATCTTGATAGCCAGAATACCTATCAGGTCTGTTTTAATCGTTACATAAATGAGTAAATCGTGTGGTTTATTAAAATAACGCGATTCACATGTGTAAGCTAGAGAAAGTATTTAGCGTGAAGATTAAAAGGAGGAAATGGAGGAGCACAAAGATATAGTCATGGCTAAGGAGACCCAGGGTTGTCGACAGGAATATGAGGAAGCTAACAGGCTAAGAAAGGCGACTATAAGTTAGTAATTCTAATTACTGTAGCTTGAGATTTCCAGGGGGTTATTCGCAAGAAATGAGGCTGAGTTTCTCAGCATAGGCCTCAACGTCTCTATTAAATGGTATTCGCATAGATGTTACTAGTTCGATAAAGAAATAAGAGATTAATAGAGATAGATAGCTCTTTACCCTCTACGTGTTTAAGCTGTATATGTTATTAACTACCTTATTTTAATGATCTTCTCTGCTCGACGAGGTAATCTATTACATCACTCGCTCAGCTCGCTCTGATAGGCCTGTTCTTGAATAGAAAAATCTTAAGACTAAAAATTACATATTGATCTTTCACGTCTTAAATGTTAGCTTATAAATCGACTAGCGTGATATATTGATTCATAATCTATAGTTGCATTCTGTACTCTCTTTTTAAGCGTATTAATATAATTAAATACCTGTTTATGTATAGAGGGATCTGTTATCCAGGCGAAACACTCTATATTCGAGGAAAGCCCATATTTCGTAAAGTTAGCTGAGCCAATTCCAACAGCGTTATCTGTCAATATTAATTTTGCATGTAATTTTTTATTTGTACCAATTTGCTTCTCGTTAATTACAATAAGCTCCTTTATACGCGGAACGTAAGAGTACTTGTAAACTTCTTTAGTAGTCCTAAATATGAAATACAATAGAAAACCGGCGACTATAAGAGCCATGCTTAAGTATAGTGTTAGGGTCTTATTTATAATACTATTAATGCATATAACGAGACATGCACCAAGCAACAGTAATCCCGAAAAGAATACTGAGAGACCTAAATTAGCTAATCCCGGTTTGCCGCGTTCGATAGACACGTCCTCTTTAACTTCAATTAGTTCACTTAAGCCACGAATGTGCCAATCTTCATCATTATTTGCCGTGATTAGGCTAACTTCAACACCGTTTTTAGTTAATGTTACAAGTTCCCTAGCCGTTGATAACGATATCCATGGAGAAACTACAATTACTCTTTTAGAAGAGCGAAGTTTCTCGAAAATAAAGTCTCTAAGATTAATCTCCTCAGCATCACCGCATTTAACCTCAATAGACATAAAAAGATACACCAGGGGATCTATAATAGCTTAAATAAACATATAAATTTAACTATGATCAAACGCTCCTGAAAAGAATCATTAGTACCTATAATAAGACGTCTAATCAATGTTCAGCACGTTAAGCTTTATATAGGTTCCAAAGATAATCTTCTTTAATATTCTCCGCCAATAGCCATTCATAGACTTCAAGCTAATACTTGTAATACACAATGGATGTAAGTTTAAGAATTACATTAATGTGTATTAAACATGTATTTGCTTACTAAAACCTCTTGTTGGGATCTGCCGATATTCTATCTATGAGAGACTATGAACATGTGTTTATTAGTAGACCTGAGTCATGAATACAATCTAAAGAATTGAGAGTGCTAGTTGGCTTTGGTGTAATAAAGGGGTGTCTATGGGAGAATCGTAGGATGTTTATAGCTATTGTCTTTAATGGGTATATGTGATTATTTTTGCTACTTCTTCGTGTAGTTTTGCTTTACAGTTTAGGCCGGGTGCTGTGCACTCAGATATTACTGTGTCGTAGTGTTGTCTCAGTGTGTTTAAGTCTTGTTCTCCTAGTGCTCGGGGGGTTACTAGTACTAGCTGGCTGGATATAGTCCTGTACTTCTTTGCCTGCTTAGTAGCCTTTGCTAGCCATGTCTTAGCTGGTCCCTGCTTGCACTCTATGAGAAGTCTGTGGGAGCCGCTCTCAATGATCAAGTCTGGTTTAACACCGTTAATCATTCTCTCTAAGTATACTCTTAGAGGCTTATCTCTACACTTGTATTCAACTACTACATTACTCCACGAGGTGCTCTCAGCTCTATTAGCCCTAATACACACTTCTCCTAGTCCGTGAGCACGAGTTACAGTACAATGTTCTCGCAGAGCACTGTCTACTAGGCTGTAAATAAAGCCCAAGTACTCCTGAGAATACTCTAACCAGGCCTCTTTAACCCTCTTGTAGAGGTTGTAAACGTGGGCTACTTTAGCCTTTAAAAACACCTCGTAGCACTTAACAC
>JAJHQS010000037.1 GCA_020833225.1 Desulfurococcaceae archaeon | reverse complement strand
CCCTCTTTATAGTATATAACCTGTGGCAGGTGACTATGGTTACAAACCTGCCGGCTGAGGCTAGAGCTAAGTGGATTAAGGTTATGGAGGCTAAGACTGTAGAGGAGAAGATCAAGGCACTAGAAGAGTTCTTATCTAGCGTCCCTAAACATAAGGGTACTGAAAGACTAAGGGAATGGGCTACTAAGAGACTGGCACAATTAAGAGAAGAACTCGAAGAGAAGAAGAGGAAAAAGTCTACTAGTAAATCAACAATATTTGTTGAAAAAGAGGGGGCTGCTCAAATAGTTGTTATTGGCCCACCTAATTCTGGTAAGAGTACACTTGTAAATGTTCTCACTGGGGCAAAGACGATTATATCTGAATACCCCTATTCTACACAATACCCTGTTCCCGGCATGTTAAAATATCAGGACATATATTTTCAACTTGTAGATACACCACCATTAGAGCCTGGCACCTTGTTGGCCAGGAAAACAATTGCACTCATTAGAAATGCTGATGGCGTTATCCTCGTGCTTGATGCTACTAGTGATATTGTAAGCGTCGTTGAAAGTCTTGTAGAGTATCTAAGAGATGAGGGAATATACTTAGCTAAGCCTAAAGGCAGAGTCATCATTGATATTGTGAGAACGGGTAAAACAGGTATAAGGGTTACATTAATGGGTAAACTCTTAGACTTCACAATCGACGATCTTAGGAAGCTACTTGAGAGCTATCGCATCTTTAACGCTCACGTAAAGATCTATGGTGAAGTCTCACTAGATGATGTTGAACAATCTTTATTTGAAGCTGTAGTCTATAAGCCGGTTGTGATATTTGTGAATAAAGTAGACCTAAAAGCCCCCAGTGAACGTGAGCTTGAATATATAAAAACAATTCTTCCAGGAGCACCGTTAATATTAGGCTCTGCTATTAGTAATAAGGGCTTAGAGGAAATAGCATCAACTCTCTACCGGATACTAGAGATCATTAGAGTATACACTAAGCCTCCAAGTGGCAGTGTAGCAGAAAAGCCTTTAGTTTTAAGAAAAGGTGCTACTATACGTGACGTTGCTGAGAGTGTTCACAGCGAGTTGCTTAAAAACTTCTTATATGCGAGAGTTTGGGGGCCTTCTGCGAAATATCCAGGTGAGAGAGTTGGATTAGAACACGTAGTTGAAGATGGAGATATAGTTGAAATTCACACTAAAGGTTAACACTCATATACTTTAATTTTCATAACCCTAATTAACTTAATTAGCGGCTCTAGTAAACCTCTCTCATCACAGACATATACTTCATCAGGTTTAACCAGAGCTATTACTCTAAGTGAGAACTCTTCAGGTCTCTTACCACTATATACAAATATCTTCTCGCTTACATAGCCCACTATATTCCTCTTAGCTAAAATCCTCATAGTCTTCTCGTCAACAATAATCCAAGTGCTTTCGGCTCTTTTACTATTAATTACTCTCAAAGCCCAATCTAAGCTCTTATTAGTGTTCACTGAGAGAACTAATAGTATACTCTTCTCGCGCATTACTTACACGCCATAGTTATTCTGCTAATCACGACCTTTTTATTCCAAGTTTTTATAAAATGTACATAGGGGTTGAATAAGTTGAGTGTTTATGGCTTAGCCAGATATCTTGAAGAACAGGGTTTTAAAGTTAATGTTGCGAGTGATGCTATGCTCATCATTCCACATGGTACTCTACCAGTCTACTTGACTATTGAATTTAAAGGTAACTTGGTCTATATCAGTGTTAAACATGGTGAAGAGCTACGTGAAGTTCTTGAAGATCTACGTGATAGTGGTGAAGACATAGAAGAGGTTTTAGAAGAGGCTTTAAGCTACTTAACTAACGCCTCGCTTAAAGCTAGGTTGTGGATTGAGCAAAAAGGTTTTACACCCGTATTTGATCTTCGTAGAGGTAGTATTGAAATATATGAAATATTAGAAGATGTTTTAGAAGAAGCTGAAGAGTAGGATTGGTGGGTTTCTTGAAGAGGCTTTTTGGAACTGATGGTGTTAGAGGTGTTATAGCTTCTGAGCTTACACCATTATTTATAGCTAAGTTAGCGTGGGCTATTGGCTCATATTTCAAAGAGGGTTCTAGAATACTCGTGGGCTATGATTATAGAGCTGGCGGCGATGCTATTAAGAATATTTTAATGGGTGTTTTAGTGCTTTCAGGTGTTAAAGTTTATGATGCAGGTTATACTCCTACACCTGCACTTCAATATGCTGTAAAAACCGAGGGTTTTGATGGAGGTGTAATGATAACTGCTAGTCATAATCCACCAGAATATAATGGGATTAAGGTTATTGGTCCACATGGGGTAGAAGTAGGTAGAGATGAAGAGAGAGTTATTGAAGAGATCTTTTGGAGTGAGAAATTTAGAGTTATAGATTGGCGTAGTGCTGTGTGGAGTGTTGAGAAATATAGTGGTGTAAATGACTTATATGTTAAAGCTATACTTGAACATGTTGATAAAGACATTATTGTTAAGAAGGGATTTAAAGTCTTAGTAGACCCTGTTAACAATGTAGGTGTATTTACAACGCCACGCTTACTGAGAGAACTTGGAGTTAAGCCTGTAGTGATAAATGGCGATCTTAACTATGAGCCTACAAGACCACCAGAGCCGACGCCTGAAACACTTAGCAATACTGCTCAAGTTGTTAAGGCATGTAATTGTGACTTTGGAGTAGCCCTTGACGGTGATGCAGATAGGTCTATATTTATAGATGAACAAGGTCGAGTCTACTGGGGCGATAGATCCGCTGTTCTCTTAGCTAAGCACTTAAAGCTCTACAAGAACCTTACTGGTAAAGTATATACTGGTGTTTCTTCAAGTGTCCTCGTGGAGGATATATTGAGATCCCTTGGAGTAGAGGTTATATGGTTAAAAGTTGGTAGTGTTGATATAGCTCACGCCATGATGCGTGCTGGTGATGCTCTTTGTGGTTTTGAAGAAAATGGTGGATTTATGTATCCACCACATCAATTTGTACGTGATGGTGCTATGACATTAGCACTTTTTCTCGAAATGCTCGCTACTAGTGGGAGAAGGGTTTCAGAGTTATTTTCTGAACTCCCAGAGTACTATATTGTGAAAAAGAAATATCCTATGAGTAGAGATGTAGCAGTTAGAATTATAGATCTCGTCAAAGAGGAGTTTAAGAGTGAGAGACTTATTACTGTCGATGGCGTGAAAGTCATCTCCAGAGACTACTGGGTGCTTGTAAGGCCGAGCGGTACTGAGCCCTTACTTAGAGTTATGCTTGAAGCTAAGAGCGAGGAGATCGCTAAGAGTATTCTCGAGAGAGTTGAAAGTATTATTAAAGAGGTGATTAAGTCTTGATGAGATATTGGGGTCTTGACGTATTAATGTGTTTATATTGTAAGAAGTTTCCACTAGAACTCTATGTTATTGAAGAAGAGAAGCAAAACGTCGATGTAACTGGCGTCGAGATACCACTATGTAAAAGTTATTGTGGCTACTTAAGAGAAAACATTATACAAGGTAAAGAATACCCATGCTACGAGTGCTTAAAAATAGGTATTAAAACAGCCATCTTATACTGCTCAAACTGTAAACACTGGTATCCTGTGAGAGATGGCATAATAGTAATGCTCGTAGATAACAAGAGAAAACTAGATAAAGATAGAGAATTCCTTGAAAAATACAAAGACAAAATACCAGAATTTATATTACGCGAAGGAAAACCAGTAAACTTATCCCAGATCACTCAATAATCACTATAAAAGTAGTAAAAGAGAAGAAATCTAGAGCAATTAGAGAATAGATATACTAGAAGAAAGATTCCTAAGAATCAGGATCATTAAGCTATAATCTTATAGTTATAATTGATTTGTAATTGCTGCGAATAACTAATCATATACGCTTCTACCTAGCTAGATTACTAGGCTATAGGATATGTTACTTGAGAAGGATAAGGAAAACTTAGATTAGGGTTAAATACTCATTAAAGCTCTATAAGAAGCATTCTATACTTGTATCTAGCTTTTAATGTTCTTTTATGGTTTTGTTTAAAGAGTTTTTATATATCTCTTATTGAGTTGTTTTATGGGTGTTTTATTGTGAGTGATGTGGAGGCTGGTAAGTTTAATTCGGCTAGTGAGGCTTGTAGGTCCCTCAGATCTAGTTATTCTAATGTGAGGTTTATTGGTATTGGTACTGGCTCTACTATTAGGGTATTTATTGATCTCTGCGGTGATTTCCTCAGAGATAAATATGTTTATACATCCTCAGTAGATACTGCTCTCTACTTGTATAGTAAGCTTAGGTTACGCTCTCTAGATATTCAAACACTAGACTACTTAGACGTTTACGTGGATGGCGCTGATGAAGTTTCAAGTAAATTAGACTTGGTTAAGGGTCGTGGCGGAGCATTACTAAGAGAAAAACTCTTAGCTCTTTCAGCTTCAACTAGGATATATATTGTAGACTACACGAAGTATACTGGTTTAGAATACCTTTACGCTAGGTTAATACCAGTAGAAGTTGTGCCGGCAACTTTAAATTATACAATTAAATACTTAAAGAAATTAGAGTTTGAACCTCAAATTAGAACTGGTACCGGTAAAGATGGTCCCGTTATAAGTGATAATGGAAATTACATTGTAGACTTAAAGCCACTTAAACCAATAGTAGACGCTAAGAGCACACATGAAAAGCTTAAATTAGTACATGGCGTTGTTGAAACAGGCATTTTTCCTGGTGGAGAATTAGTAGACATAGTCGTTGTTGGTTATCCAGACCGAGCAGAGATCTTGAGGAGTTCTTAGGTGTAATTTTTGTGAGAAAAATTACTCACATGTTTTTTGCTCTTGCAATAGCGGTCTGGTTTTTGAGGAGTATGCAGGTTTACTTTAATGTCAATTTACAACTTTATTATGCGTTTATAGTTATAGCTGTATTGTCTTCAACACTACCAGATCTAGATTTAAGACTTAAACATAGAAGAACTCTACATAATATTACTATACCACTAATAGTAATATTGACTATTTATGCTATAGTACCTCAAGTAGTGGTTTTTGGAATAGCGTTTTTAATTGGCTGGGTAAGTCACGTGTTACTAGATGCAATTACTATTAAAGGGGTTTGCCCCTTCTACCCACTATTAGATTTTAAATTAGCTCTTAAATTGTGTAAAAGTGAAAGTGTAATTTGGAATATTCTTGTTTTAATGCTTTCATTACTAGCAATAGCAGTATTTTATGTGAAGTAGTTGTAGCAGTGAATAAGTAGCATTTCTATGAGAACTCTTCTTAGATAATGCCTTTAGTTTTAATATTTAATTCTTCTACAAGAACCTACTTTTAATCTCTCTCACATGTCTAAGACCAATTGCTCTACAAGATCTTATAGCAAAGAATCCCATTAAGACTCCTATAGCCACTGTAACTAGTAGTCCTGTTGAAATATATAAATATGCTGTTCTCTCTAACTCCTCAGCTCTTTTTAAAGTCTCATTAATACCTATTAACCTCACTTCTAATAGGTCTCTAGTACTCTCACATGATGCAAGTCTATTATTAGTGTCTTGGAGTGTCGTATTTAACTCATTAACTTTACTAGTGAGGTCAGATACTTGTCTCTCTAACTCTTTAACCCTATCACTAAGCTTAGCAGAATTATCTAGTATTATTAAACCTGGTATTGGTGATATTTGCGAATAAGAGAGGAGTATTGAGGTGAATTGTGATACTGTGAATTCTAGGTCTGAGCTCATAGTATAACTCCCATAAAAAGCTGCAAATCCACTTTCTTCATTAACCACCGGGTTAAAGAAAACTAAGAAGAAACCTGGTTTTCTAAATTGAATAAATGTTTTAAACACCGAGAATACGGCGTCACTAAGTCTCTCATCAACACTACTAGTTATATTGAGAGCTCTAGCTACTACTATGTGTGGAGCATATATAATATATATACTAGTATTTGTATCATCAATAGCTCTTATCAATATCCTCTGAGTTGTCTCAATTGTTAAATTCATAATCCACTCTCTTACATCTTCAGGTAGCTTGATATAAAAGTCTCTATATGTGTAAATAAGTGTCCACGGTACTAATAGGCCTTCAATAGGCTTAATGTCCTCGGATGTGAAACCCCTAGTTCTCAACGAGCCTGGGAAGAGTAGTTTAATGGTGTTGTTTTCAACATTAAGAACATAGAAGACTATATAGTATAATCCATTAGCTACACCCTCTAAATCTGTTACATTAATAGCTCTAGGAGTTGTATCTCTATAAATCGTGATATTACCCAGAGCAAGAGTTACATTGTACTTTTCTAGTGTAATTGCGAGTTCGACATCTTTAAGCTCAACTCTAATAGTAGTATTGAGCTGTTTCCAAAAAATTGAGTTATTAACGGGGACTTCGAGAATTTCAGGTTTAAGCGTGTTAAATGTTAAATTATACATAGTGTTTACAGCTGAAATATTTAACTCTAAATTAACTAGTGGTATATCTATTAGTGTTGCATTACTCCAGAGTAATCGTAATCTCTCCTCTTCTTTGACACTTGGCTTGTATTCTAATAGTGAGATGTTTTCTACTGGTCTTTTACCTAATAGTAGCCAGTAGGCGTAGTAATCTGGGTTTAAGGGGCCGTCGAGTTTTAATTGTATAGTTGAGACAGTAATATTAAGTGCTTCTGCGCGATTAAGAATGCTATTTAAACTTATATGTGGAGCATACATTATTACCATGTATTTAACTTCTCCCTGGGAATATGTAATACTGTTATTTAAAATTAGAGCCGCAGTCAAGATCACTACTAGTATAGAGCTTAAAATAAACTTCAAACTCATCACTACACACCATTAAGAATAAGATTTAGAGAAAGAAATAAAAGCATAGATTCTGTGGTTTAAGTTTAAGAAAGGGATTAAGAAATGCGTAAGTTAACGGGCTCTGAGCTTGTTTTTAATATTTTAGATGAACTCTATTCAATAACTATTAAAAGTGGTGAAAAAGAGTTAGTAAAACGCTTATTTGAGTTAAAGGATTTTATTTTAAACGAAAGACCAGCATCTATGGCTGTCCAGAATATACTTAGACAAATTGGACTATATATCCTCGAACACGGCTTTATCAATATAGATAAATACATTATTGAGCTCAGAGAGAGATATGAGAATTCTCTAGAGAAAGCAGCTGAGATCATGTCTAGGAGAATTGCCAGTGGCGAGGTATTATTGAGTAATAGTAATAGCTTAGCTGTGAGAAGAGTGTTAAAACATCTCAGTGAGCGGGGTAAAAATGTAAAGATCTATGTTACAGAGTCACGTCCAGGCGGTGAGGGATTGTTATTAGCGGAGTATGCTGAGAGCTTAGGCTTTGAGGTTTATTTAATAGTAGATTCCGCTGTGAGGTTTTTCATGAAAAATATTGATAAAGTAATTGTAGGAGCTGAGGCTGTAGCTTCTAATGGTGCAATTGTCTCGAAAATAGGTACAAGTCTTATAGCTCTAGTTGCAAAAGAAGCTCGTAAAAGGGTTTTTGTAGTTGCACCAGTAATGAAGTTTAGTCCTGAAACTCTTTACGGTGAACTCTTAAAACTTCCAGAATATGATTGGAGATCTCTCATATCAGAAGAGGAAATAACTAAGTTGCCTGTGGATTATAAAGCTCGAGTACCACTTTATGACGTAACGCCCCCAGAGTACATAGATGCTATTGTAACAGAGTATGGTCTTTTCGCTCCACAAGCTATACCCCTAGTTCTAAGCCTAATTGAGAAGCCTATTACCTCCCCCGGTAGATCTTTCGAGGAGATTGTGAATAGTATAAAAGCACTTATAGAGGTGTAATTCTCTATGAACATGTATCCTGAAAGAGTACTAGAAATAGCTAGTGGAATAAGAGAGATGAAGATACGTGGAGCTGGTAGAATTGCGAGAGCTACTGCAGAAGCTCTTAAAATAGCTGCATTGAGTTATAATGGTGTAGAAGACTTAGTGTTATTTAAGAAATACATGGTTGAAGTTGGCGAATTATTAATATCAACGCGTCCAACTGCTATTAGTTTACCAAACACTGTAGTCTATGTGTTAAGCTCGCTGAGGAATAGTAGTAGCTTCTCAGAGGCTAGAGAGAGCGTTGTAAAACGAGCTGATAATTTCATTAGAGAATCTGAAGAGGCTACTAAGAGGATTAGTTTAATTGGGGCTAAGAGAATAAAAGAAAACTCAATTGTATTAACACATTGTCATAGTACTGCCGCTGTTGGAGTCATTATTGAGGCTTATAAACAGGGCAGAGTTGTGAGAGTTTATAGCACTGAGACTAGGCCTTTCTATCAGGGTAGAGTTACATATACTCAATTAGCGAAGAGTGGTGTGCCAGTTGTCCAGATCCCTGATAGTGCTGTGAGATATATTATTAACGAAGTAGACTACGTAGTTGTGGGTGCTGATACTGTTACTAGTAATGGTGCTGTTGTCAACAAGATAGGTACTAGTCAAGTAGCTCTTGCAGCGAAAGAAGCTAGGACTAGAGTTTATGTAGCTGCTGAGTCTTATAAGTTTTCACCACTCACTCTTATAGGTGAACTTGTAACAATTGAATATAGGTCTCCCGAGGAGATTGTTTCTCGAGAGTGGATTGAGAAACATCCACGTGTAAAAGTACTTAACCCTGTATTTGATGTTACACCACCAGAGTATATTGACGCGATTATAACAGAGTATGGTGTTATACCTCCACAAGCAGCTGTATTAATACTGGTAGAGAAGCTGGGATGGGCTTTAGATGTTTTAGGCTATAGTGAGGGTAAATTAGACTTAAAGAGAATTGTAGCATTATAAGTAGTGGTGTAATGTGTGTTATTTAAGAGAAAACATGAGGACTCTGAAAAGATTAAACAAGAACTTTTAAGCCTCATTGATGAGAGTAGTGAGGTTATCTATAAAATAGCCTTCTACTCGCAGCCAGAAGTTCAGGATATTATGAATAGGCTTATGAATGCATGGGAGAGTAGTGGTAGGAGAGGTAGACCCATAGACCACGCTTCTATAAGTGAGCTTAAATTAATGCTTAAAATAGCGAGGAAAATAACTAAGAAGAAGCCTGAAGAACTATGGGCTGAATATGGTTATTGAGGATATATATTTATAATCACTCTCTAGATTAATAATTTACATAATAAGGTGACTCAATTGCATAGTAATGAAGACTTAAAGAAGAAGATTATTGAGGTGCTTGAAACAGTAATTGATCCTGAAATAGGCATAGATGTCTATAACCTGGGTTTAATATATAATATTGAAGTACTAGACGAGAAGAGAGTTAAGATCTCCATGGGATTAACGACGGCTCTTTGCCCGCTAGCACATGTGATCCCATTAATGATCATTGATCAGCTGAAGGAGAGATTACGCATAGACGCTGACATAGATATAGTCTATGATCCACCGTGGACTCCTCTAAGAATGACTGAGAAGGGTAGGAGGCTGTTTAAAGAGAAATTTGGATACGATATTGCCGCTATGTATGAAGAGTCTACTCGGGCAGATAGAGAATAGGTGGTTAAAGTGAGCTGGAGTATACTCAAACTTCTAAGAGAAAGCCCTGAGTTACTAAGAGAGCACGTGAAGAAGAGATTTATAGACCCCAGTATTGTAGATAGAGCTTACGAGCTTGATGTAAAATGGCGTAGAAAACTCACTGAGGTACAAGAGCTGAGACATAAGCATAATGTTATAAGTCGTGAGGTGGCTAAATTAACAGGTGTTGAAAGAGAGGTTAAATTAGAGGAGGCTAAGAAGCTCCTTGAAGAACTCAATAAAGTCGAAGAAGAGTTGAAATTTATTGAAGAGGAGAGGGAGAAGGCCCTTTTAAGCCTGCCAAATATTGTTCATGAAAGTGTTCCTATAGGTCCTGATGACTCTTATAATGTTCCAATTAGATTCTGGGGTAAGCCTAAAGTGTGGATTGGTTTTATTGAGCAATTTAAAAATCAAACTGAAAAATATGGGTTTAAAGTAGACTATGAAGTTATAGAGTGGAAGCCTATTGGACACGCCGACTTCTTAGAGAGTGTTCTTAGACTTGGAAATACTCTCAAGGCTGGTGAAGTTGCTGGCAGTAGATTTTACTACTTATTCGATGACATAGTATTCCTCGACATGGCCCTCTTAATGTATGCTATTGACTACTTAGTTAAGAAGGGTTATCGCCTCGTATTACCACCATACATGTTGAGATATAAGATAATGATGGGAGTTATAGACTTCGCCGCTTTTCAAGATGCTATATATAAGATTGAAGGAGAAGACCTCTACTTGATTGCAACTGCCGAGCACTCATTGGCAGCTTTACACGCATTTGAAGATATCCCAGAGGAGGATTTACCATTAAAATATGTGGGGATCTCACCGTGTTTTAGAAAAGAGGCTGGTGCTGGATCTAAGGATTTAAAGGGGATTTTCAGAGTACACCAGTTCCATAAGGTTGAACAATATGTTTTCGCAAAGCCCGAGGAGAGCTGGGATATTATGGAGGAGCTTATATCTAATGCTGAGGAGTTGTTTAGGGGTCTTGAACTCCCCTATAGAATTGTAAATATTGCTAGCGGAGATCTGGGTGCCCCTGCAGCTAAGAAATATGACTTAGAGGTGTGGATGCCTGCTCAAGGATTATTTAGAGAAATGGTAAGTTGTAGTAACACTACTGATTGGCAGAGTTATAGGTTGAAGATTAGATTAATTAGGAAGAGAGGTATGGTTAGAGAATATGTACACACATTAAATAGTACAGCAATAGCGAGTACTAGGACTATTACAGCTATACTTGAGAACTTCCAGAATCCTGATGGAACTGTAACTATACCGAGAGTTTTGAGAAAATACCTTGAAGTATTTGATAAAGCTCCAAAGGACTTCATACACCCCTATAAGAAGGAGACTATTAAAAGCTAATATTGTGAGTGTAACTTATACCCTCTCTCATCTTTTAAAGCAACTATTACTATATAGCCTCCTAGGTGTCTATGTGAGTGTTGAGAGTAATGACACTATAAAAGTTGTTATTGAACTTTACCTAGATTTCAGCGAGGAGAGCGATAATGCTCTTAGACTAGTATTTAACGTTGCCGAGGAACTACTTGATAAATATAATATCTGGGTTGAAATAATACCAGTACACATGTGGTTTACAGATCCAATCGAGCAAGAAGCCTTAGACCTACCCAAGATCTTTATAAACGGAAAATTGAGATTTATTGGAAGAACACCTACAAAGAAAGAGCTTATAGAGGCTATTAGAGAACACATTAATATACCTCCACGTAGAGCGTTAACATGGGAAATTACCTATACGAAGGCCCTTGACGGCGGCTTACCACAAGTAGCCGAGATCTAAGTAAAGTTTATAAGAGGTTAAATAGAAAGAGTATATTGCAGAGCACCCTCACTACTCAATGTGGAGGGTAAATACGCTATACAGTTGGGGGTTTAAAGCAATTTAGCCATTTACGCTAACTACAAGAATTTCAGCATTAAAGCTATAGAAGCATTAAGCCACACACTTTAGGTAACGTCTAGCATTAAGAGCTCTCCCGTTGAGTAGTGAGGGTGCGATGAAGCTCTCTATCCCTATTCATAAGCCACTCTGTTACTTCCATGTGAGCTTTGTACACTGATTCAAATGGATCATTGCTATTTAGATATTCCAGTAGAAATGCCGTTAAAAAGTAGTCTCCAGCACCAGTTTTCTCTATAGCCGTATATCCGCCTGACACATTTATCTCTCTTACAACACCTTGGTGAGCTATTAAAATCCTAGTAGACCCGCTAGTGACTACCACAATACTCCTCGCATCTCTTGTGATCATGCTAAGACCTCTGCGTAGATCACCATGTCCGCTTACAAGGCATAATGCCTCTTCGAGATCTGCATGAATTATATCTGCAAGCATTAAAGCTTCAAAAATATGAGGAATAGG
>JAJHQS010000036.1 GCA_020833225.1 Desulfurococcaceae archaeon | reverse complement strand
CTAGATATATTTTACTGGTGACATTTGTGTCTGAATCTAAAGTAGTATTAGATGAGAATATGATACTACAAAACCTAGAAGAAATAGTTAATAGAAACGTTAAAGAGGTCTTAGATATTTACGGACCCCTATTATTAAAACTAGCAGAGAAATGTGAACCAGCTAGATATGAGTATTGGAATAGAATTATTAGTTCTCTCCGAGATAAAAGTATATCGACTTTTGAACGTCTTAGAAGAGTAGCATTAGTTAAAAAGAGAATACTAGATCTCATAGGAGAACCCTGTGTAGATATTATTTAAGTGATCTAGGAGTGTTCTAGTTAAATGTCCGTGGAATCCCTTTTTAAACCCCAATACTCATACAGAACATGTTTTTGAATGCGTGAAATCTATGCCTATACATGACAAATTAATTAAAGCTCTCGATCATCTTATGATTCAAATTACTAGTGATTTAAATAATTTAAGTATTCTTGAGCCTCAAATTAAAGATATTAACACTTACTCTTTGAAACCAAGAGTTAGAGAGCATGTTGGAATTATTGCAAGTGATTCTAGTAGAGTGTATAGGGAGTTAAGAGCTGCAGTTCTCTTCGCTGTTCAAGCTTTAGCTGTTAAACACATACCTAGTGGTGAACAAGTGTTTATTGATGCAGAAGCAGGTTACTGTAGTATACCAGTTGGAGGTGGAAAAACACCTGTAGAAGAAGTAGTGAGGAGAGTAGCCCAATTCACATCAAGAGAACTAGAACTCTCTACAGCAGTAAGCTTAATGCGTGAAGGTGATTTAGCACTATTTGATGGCTCTATATTCTCTTTTCTCTGGTATGGTAAGTTACCGGAGATTCCAGGAGAGTTTAAATTCGCCGTGAGACCTAGACCTCATACTCTGAGAGATTTATGGCGCTCTGTAGCTTCTAAGCTACTTGAAGCTAAGCGTAGGACTCAATTACTCTTCATAGCTAAGACTATTAGGAGAAACTACTATGTTAATAAATTACTCTCTACGCAGAGTGATATTGCTAGTAGTGCCCTTAATGACCTAGTAGTTCTCGACTTATTGAGGAAGAGGGGTTCTCTGCCTAAAAGTCCACACTTTATTGAACCCATTTATATTGAGAAAAGCGAAGATTTACCTAGGCCACTTAAAAGCCTAGATCCAGAGGATATGGAGTATGTAAAACCACTACTACCAGTTACTGTTACATATGTTGTATTTAGTTATAATTCACCACCATATCAATTGACAATACCAGGTAAATTAAGCCCTGAAGAGCTTAGTGAAGTTCTTGGTATATTATTACCACACTCTATTACAGGTTACCCAGATCCTCTAAGAGTAGCACATAATATGTGTAAGTTAACAATACAAGAGTTTAAAGCTATATTAGCTAAATTAGGCTTAACTCGCCTATTAACTGGAAGAGAGCTTCTAGGTGAATTTATGTGAGCATAAAACCTATTGGCGTAGTAGGTGAAACTTCTACACCTGTCGAGATCACAGTTAAAGCTACTTATCCTGTTCCAGCTGGAGCATACATATACTTGAAGTTTCGAGTGAGAGATCCTATTAGCGGCGTAGAATTAGATCGCGAGGTTGTAGGGATTATTGGCTCTGTGAGTTTTAAATCATATGTCCCCATAATAGCACCTACTACGAGTGAGTTGACTGAGAGCTATATTAGTGAATTAAAACGTGAGAGCTATATGAACGCTGTTATAGTTGCTGATATTACTAATGGTCGAGCTGAGTCTCCACGCTACCCACCACCACCAGAGACACCTGTATATCCCGCGAGAATTGAACATTTAAAATTAATTTATGCTTCTAGACCTGAGCACTCTGTGAAGATAGGATATCTCTTAGGTTTTCAAGAACTAGATGTTAGTGTAGATGTAAATGCCCTGGCTAAACACCTCCTAGTTGTAGGAACTACTGGTTCAGGTAAAAGCAATTTTGTAGCTATATTAGCTGATAGAGTTGCACAAATAGGCGGCTCTGTTGTTATTTTTGACGTACACGGTGAGTATAGAGGCTTAAAGAGCGAGTCTCAACGTGTACACGTAGTAGACTATGAGGCAGCAATAAACCCCTTGAAAATACCTGTGGAGATACTGGTAGAATTTATTATTCCAGAACCTGCTGCTACGAAGCAGAGGAGGATATTGAGAAATGCTTTGAGAGAGCTTAATGAGAAAATTATAGAAGAATCTAGTAGAAATATTATACCGTACTCAGAAGCTGTGAAGAGGCTTTATAGAGGGGGTCGTATATTAGACTCTGTTGATGCATATAAAGAGCTATTAAAGCAATATGTGAGTAAACACGGAGGCTCAGAAGAACCTGCACTTGAGGTAAGAGATAAAGTAGATGATTTCTTCGCGTGGCATAATGTGAGCCTAGATACTCGTAATGTCAGTGAGATTATTAATTGTGGTAGAATAGTAGTAGTAGATGTCTCTTCACTATTAGACTCTGAAAAAGACTACTTATTGAAAGTCATTGCGGAAGATATACTCTGGTCTCTTAAAAAACGTAGAGTTCCACCAACAATGCTTATTGTTGAAGAAGCACACCTCTTCATAAGCTCTAAGACTCAGACGCGGAGTAAAGAGTCTTTACAGAGGTTTATAAGAGAGGGTAGAAAATTTGGTGGAATGCTTGTTATTGTTAGTCAAAGGCCGAGAGCACTTGATTCAGACGTAGTTTCACAAATACAGAATTTTATTTTATTAAAACTCGTGCAGAAAAGTGATCGTGTCTTCGTAACAGAGGTCTCAGATATTCTCAGCGAGGAATACGTAAACATGCTCCCAGCTCTAAGCCCAGGGCAAGCTGTATTATTAGGCGAGTGGATTGGTAAATACCCTGCACTAGTAAAAGTAGATTTACACGCTGGTAAAAGAGTTGGCGCTACACCAGATATTGTGAGCTTGTGGAGAAAGAAGTTAGAAGAAGCCTCAGAGAGATTAAATATTAGTTCTCCGAGTAGTGAATGGGAGGCTGTGTAGTAATGTTACTTCTACATGTCTCAGATACTCATTTAGGTGCTAGTAGACCTAGTAAACTTAGAGAGAGGGAATTAGACTACTATGATGTCTTCAACGAAGTAGTAGATATTGCTGTGAGAGAACATGTAGATGCCGTTATTCACGGAGGAGATTTCTTCGACGAGCCAAAACCCACACCACAGACATATCTATATGCTTATAGAGCTCTAAGAAAACTCAGAGAACATGGAATTGAATTCTTAGTTGTAGCTGGACAACACGATCAGCCTAAAGTAGCTCAATTACCACCCCTCAGAGTACTCAGTGAAATAGGGTTATTACGTCTACTAGCACAAGATAAGCCAGAAACACATATTATTAAGCTCCATGGTGGCGAACTCGGTGTAGTAGCTATACCATACTTAAGCCCAGTCACTATAGGAGAATACTTAAAGACTATTAAAGTGCCTGAAACCTCGAAGAGAATTCTATTAGCACATTTATTACTAAAAGAGCTAAATATGCCGAGTGCTCATGCTTCACTAGCAGAACTTGGAGCAGATAAATATAATTACATAGCACTAGGCGACTACCACTTAAAATATGAAACTAAATACATGGGAATACCCTCCGTATATCCAGGCTCAACAGAAGCTGGTGAAGTATTAGAGGCTAGTAGTGAGAGATATGTAGTCTTAGTAGATCTCAGTGGTAGTGAAGCTATAGTAAACTGGGTTAAGTTGAATACTCCACGTAAGTGGATTATTGTAGAGGCTAAAAGCTACATGGACATAGTCTTAAATACCGCGGCAAGTAGACTTGAAAAATACACTAAACCACCAATACTTTACATTAGAGTTAAATCTAAGCTTAGTGAAATTGATGTTAAGAGAATACGTGAATACCTAAATAAACTCCTCTCCGAGAATAAAATCCTAGTATATAGAGTTGAAGTTGAAATTCCAAGTGCTAGTGGTAGTGAAATTAAGAGTATTGTTGAAGAAGCCTTGGTTCCTCAGACTCCAACTCTAGATCAGGTGGTATATAGCGTTCTAGGTGACCGTGAATTAGCAGAACTAGTTCTCAATATTGTTAAGAGTAGTGAGAGTAGTGAGGCTGTGAAATTTCTAGTTGAAAGAGTTCTTGAAGACGAGAAAGTTCTAAATAAAATCAAGAAATTGGTGGGGTAAGTGATTATTAGGAGAATTGAGTTAAAAAACATACTCTCACATGAAAATACTAGTGTAGAGTTCCCAGATGGAGTAGTAGCTATTATTGGGCCAAATGGTGCCGGTAAATCCTCTATTGTAGACTCTATGTACATAGCACTATTTTCCGGTAAGCAATTAGATGTGCGAGGTGGTAAGAAAGAGCATATTATTATGAGGGGTAATAGCTCAGGAGAAATTAGGGTTGAAGTTGAAATTGAAGGACGCAAATACCTTATTACTAGGAAATTGTATTTAACAATGCCAGCTGAGGCTTCTTTATACCTTGTAGAAGGTGAAAGTAGAAGACTTAAAGCTACTAGAATAGAGGGGGTTATTTCTGAAGTCGCCAAGTTACTTGGGCTTACAGGTCTTACTGAAAGCGATGTGAGAAAACTTGTGAGGTCTACTATAATAGCATTACAAGGAGAATTAACAGAGATAGTTGATATTGGTGATGCTGAGAGGAGAGAATATATTCTCTCATTGCTGGGATTAAGTTACCTAGAGAAAGCTCTAGAAGCTCTAAAAGAGATTACTAAGGAGAAAAATAAGCTTGAAGGTGAGCGAAAAGCTAAAGAAGAAGCCCTCAGTGCCGTGAAGAAAAATATTGAGAAGTTAAAACAAGATGAAGAGAGAATTCAGAGGAATATTGTAGAACTCGAGGAAAAAATTAGAAAACTAGATGAAACCACTCAAGACCTCAAAAACAAGTTACAATTGGTTAATGAGTACTTAGATATAGCCAGAAACTTAGAGAAAGCTTTAGCTTTAAGTAAAATCAGCGAATTAGAAAGAGTTATCGAAGAACTTAGAGAAGTTGAAACATGGTGGAGTAGTGAAAGTAGCAAGTTACAGAGGCTTTTAGAAGAGGTAAGTGAATTGAAGAGAGATATGAGTGAATTAGAACAAAAAATATCAATACTACTGAGAGAGCTAAATTATAGGTTTAATACTAAGCTACAAAGTGTTAGAGATGTTGAAGTATTTTTAGATGAATTAAAAAGTAAGATTAAAGAAGTTGAAGCACAGAGAGACTTATACAGAGTCTACATTGAGAAGTTTGAGGCTAGCGGTGTATGTCCTCTCTGTGGATCATCTATAAGAGACCCATTAGTCTTCAAAGAGAACTTAAAAAGTAAAATCCACGAGTTAGAAAGAATTATCAATGAGCTTAGTAGTAATATATCACTAATCGCTGAGAGCATATCTAAGCTACGAGATTACGAGAATAAGTTTATGTCAACGCGTGATCGATGGGAAAAGAGTAATTTAGAGCTACGAGAATTATTAGAAAGAGCTCTTGCACTATGTAGGAAACATAATATTACTAGTAATATTAGTGATTTTGAAGTATGTGTGAGAGGTTTAAGTGAACTTGGTAAGAAGTGTGCAGAGTATAGAGGTGTATTAAGATCTTATAGAGAACTATATGCTGGTATAACCCCTCCTACTGAGAACATAGATGTTTTAAGAGAGAGACTTAGAAACGTTATAGCTTTAGGTATTCAATTACCAAGCTCTCTAGACTTAGAGTCAATTAAACAACTAGTTATGGGGCTTGAGAAGATGCAGAGGAGACTTAGTGAAGAATATGATAAGTCCTATAATGAGTTAAGTAAACAAAGAGAGTTCCTCGGGAATCTTAGAGGTCAAGTAGAAACTATTAGACAACAATTAGAGAAGTTTAGAGAAGATGTTAAGAAATTAGAAAATGAACTTACACGTATTGAGAAAAGGGTTAAGGCTTATGAGATTATTGAGAAGTTTGCTGAGAAATATCTTGGTAAAAATGGCTTAGTTGCAAGAGAACTTACTAGGGTTGCTAGGAGTGTGCTTGAGAAAAGGGCTAATACTATACTTTCAAGGCTTAAACTACGAGAGATCTCTATTGGAGATGGTTTTGAGCTATATGTGAAACTTGGAGGTGAAAATCTCCCAATTAAAAATGCTAGTGGTGGTGAGAGAGTTGCTGTTGCTATAGCTTTAAGACTTGCACTTGCAGAGCTAGCTATGGGTAAATCCCCCACAACACTAATACTTGACGAGCCAACAGTATATCTTGATGATGAGAGGAGGAGTCAAATATTCAGCATTATAGGTGAATTAGGTAGAACATTAAGACAAGTAATAGTTATAACACACGATGAAAAAGTCGTTGACGTAGCAGACGCTGTTATTAGAGTAGAAAATATTGGTGATGTGAGTAGAGTTATACGAGAGCGTTAAAAATACGTGTTATTTTTAAAGTCCTAGGTATTTACCCTCCTAAAGGTGTAGAGTTTTGTTCACTGTGAGGGCGTTAACTTTCTTTACAAGGTCTATTAATAGCCAGCGTGAGCTTGAAGAGGAGTTTTCACTAGCTACTAATACTCTAGTAGATGTTGAAAAGAGCCTTGTAGAGAGGGGTTATAAGGTTTTTACTAAGAGAGTGAGTTTTCCCGGTTTAAATAGGGAGCTCTCACATAGGTTAGTAGAGTATTGTGGAAAAGGATTTTTAATTAGTACTGGCTACTCTAAGCTTACACGAGAAGATATAGTAGAGCTCACTACTAATGGTATTTATACACCAATACTACACTCGAATAGTCAATCACCTGAGGAAATTAGAGAATATGTAGAGACCATTATAGAGGCTTCAAATAAGAACCTCTTAGCAGCTACAAAAATAGCTATAGGATTTCACAGTGGGGATTTTATAACACCCTATTTTCCAGACTCTTCAAGTCCAGGTTTTAGATTTATTGGAATTTCACTGCTATATCCAAAAATACTCCTTAAGCTACTCAGATCTACTGGTAGTCTTGACGAGGCTTTTAGAAAAGTGTTTATTGAAGTTGAGAGTATTGTTAATATTGTTAAAAATACTAGTGGATTAAATGTGAAAGTTGATTATAGCTTATCACCCTGGATGAGTGAAAGTGTTGTAGAAATCTACGAGTACTCTGGCTATAGTTTACTAGATCCTGGGGCATTATATTACACTTGGCTATTAAATAAGTATATTTCAGATTTCTCAAACCCCAATATTAAAACCGGATTTAACGAGGTAATGTTACCATATACTGAGGACTTTAAGCTACTTGAATATGGTGAACGCGGCTTATTAACAGCTAGAAGACTACTTTACTACGCTTCAACATGTGTAGCTGGAGTAGACATGATTGTTATACCAGAAGATAGAGATAAATTGAAGAAACTAATATTAGACGCTATGGCTCTCGCATTTACTAAGAAGAGGCCTATGTCGCTGAGAGCTATACCAGTACCCGGAAATCCTGGAGACAAAGTTAATCTAGGGGTTTTTGGCCGAGTTACAATAATAGATTACTAATTTTCCGTTTGTCCCTAGATGGTCATTCCCTTTATTTCAGGGTTTTTTCAGGGTCTCATCTAGCGACTTTCTCCTCGCCCACTCCTTCACTGGTAGCACTGCTACCTCTGGGAGCAGGGTCACTGGGCATCAGGGTGAACGGCACACACCCCTCGAGAGCTGTGAGCTCACGCGGCATCGCCGCACATATAATTCACAGTGCCGTAGAGGTTTATAAATACGCTACACAACCTTAAAGAAACCCTAAACAACCCTAACCAGCCTTATTTACGGAAACAGCCCCTTAGCTTAGTATTTTAAATAACTCAACTAGGTCTTTATAATAGACTTAACTTCTACACCTAAACTCTTAGCTAAGTCATATACATCTTCATCAATAAAACCACCAATTATTACAAGTCTCGGTTTAACACCCTCTACTCTCTCATAGAGTTTTCCAATTCTATTTAACTCAGCTACATCTCCTTTTGAAATCCTTGATTTAACATCAATTAATATGTGTTCTTTATCTCTAATGAGAACATCAATTTCAACTAATGAGGAATGACCGTAGACAAAGCCTTCTTTATCATTAAAGACCCACTTAGTCACTTTAGCAATACCAAAAATCTCCTCTATAACATACTTCATTGCACTTCTAAACGCCTCTCCGCTTAAAACACCAAATCTATGAGCTATGACTAAAACTACTCTCCTAGTCTCTCTTAATTCCTCTTCAACTCTCAACGTTCTCTCTTCTAACTTGAAGACTCTCTCTTCTAGCTTAGCAACTCTCTCTGCTAATTCTATAAATCTCTCTTCTAGCTTAGCGAACACCTCTTCTAGTTTTACAATTCTCTCTTCTAAACCAGCAATTCTTTCTTCTAGCTTTGTAATTCTCTCTGCTAGTTCTGCAAATCTCTCTTCTAATTTAACAAATCTCTCCTCTAACTTAGTAAATCTTTCTTCAAGAGAAACTATGCGGTCTAATACTTCTTTATAGCCGAATAAGCCCATTAAAGCATACCGAAACTCTCTGTCCTCTTCAATAGCTTTAAGAATCTTCTCTTTCTCCTCTTTAGTTAACATATTAGTATTCATTACTTAACCCTCATTATTAAGTACATTATTAACTCTACTTCACAGATTAATAAGTTCTCAGCTTAAGTGTTTTAGTCATTAAGAAAGAATTTAAATTGAGGATTAGTGAAATTTCTGTGTCTCTAATCTCTTACATGCTTTGATTACTCTCTCTAATTTTAGTAATGCTAGTTTATATTCTTCTTCACTATTACCTAGTGCTCCTCGTAGCCCCCCGAAGCCGCAATCTCCTGATATTAAATCTACTCTTCCACTTGATGCATTATATATTTTCTCTAGTAGAGTATAAGCTTCTTCTTCGCTCTCTAGCTTAGGGATCTTGGTGCTAATAATACCTGGTGATATGATCTTATCGTATTTTTCTAGGAGGGATTTATCTATTACTTCAATATTTGATGGATTATCGTGGAATTCTAAACTAATATATTTTATTCTAGTAGTTTGAGCTAGTATTTCAAATATTCTCCTATGTATTCTTCCACACACATGTATACCTAACTCTATATTGCCTACTTGTTTAGCTACATGATCCAATACTTCAATAATATCTATATCACTATAACCATATAGATTTCTCCGAGAACCAATAATAACTCCTAATATTGGCTCATCGAGAAAAATCACACTATAACCTAGAGTAGCCATATATTCTACGAAGAGAGACACGTATTTTTTGAAAAACTCCTCTACAATTTCACGGAGCGTTAACATAGTATTTGATAACATAACCGACTCTTTAGATAAGTATATGCGAGAAGCTAGTGTAAAAGGCCCTGTAACCGGTGCTCTAAGCCCTTTAAACTCTAATTTACGCTTTTTAACAACACTAATTGCATACTCAGCCTCTGGAACACTTACAACACCCCTCCAAGAACAGATCTTCTCGGGAGAACTATAAAAGAGCCCTCTCTCATAAAAGACTACTCCACTCTTTACAAGAGGCTCTAAGTAAATATCTACAAAACCTCTAAGTTGAGGATATGGCGGCACATCTAAACCAAGAAATGCTAAGTCAACTAGAATTCTCTCAACATTATTAAAACTATACTCAAGTGGAAAACTACCAACATGACTACTTCTCAACAACGCCCCCCACAGATATTTAAGCGAGAAATTAAAAAGTATTTAGTATTTAGAGCTTTAAGGATCATTATATATGTTACATGTAAACTTTGAGTTATAATTTAATAGGGATATTTAATTGAAATTCATATAGGATTTAGGTAGAGTAGTAAATGTCTACTGAGTTATTATCTAAAGAAGAGAAATTACGTATTTTAAAGACGCTTGAAGTTGATGAGGAATTTAGATATGCTATCGCCGGAGCTTTAGGTATATTGATTATTTTAGAAGAGTTAAAGAAACTTAGAGAAGACTATTTTAGAGCTTTATAGACATGTTTTAGCCGAGAGAGGTATTGAAATAGAAAAAGTTAAGAGATTTATATGTAGAGATGTTGATGGAAGATTCTATAAGAAAGGTGCTATGATAGAAGTTGATATTTATCTTCACGATAAAGTTGTATATTTTATTGAGGTTAAAGCTTACATTGAATTAGATGATGTTGATTGGTTTCACGATAAAGTAGGTATTGTTGAAAAGATTCTTGGTAGAAGAGCTGATAAGTTAGTTATAGTTGCTGTAAATATTGATAAAAATGCTCTTGAAAGAGCGAGAGATCTTGGAATAGAAGTTGTTTATGGTGGTGTAGTAGAGTAATAGTTAATTAGCGTGAAACATTATCAGTAAGACTTATATTAGTTTTAAGTTCTTTAATATAAAGAACATGAAGAATGACATATAGAATAGTCCTGCAATAGCTGTTAGTAATGTTTTTAGTTTTGATGGTTTTGCATATTTAGGTAGGTATTTGTGGTTTAAGTATAATTGGTGAAATGCTGTTAGAGTAAAAGCTAGGTTAGCAATATTTGCCGCGATCATTGCTACTATGAGTGGTTGACCAATATTAATGACTATAGATCCCCATATTACATATATTAATAGTACTAAGTAGTATATTTTTCTAACATCTCCTTTAGCCCAGTCTCTAAGACTCTTAGATAAACTCCAAGCAATTTCAGTTATCTGCCTAGATACTGTATCTGCAACACTTATTTGACTAGTGAATAGTGTCCAAAATGCTACTAATATCATCCAAGTCCAACCCAGTAATCCCATGTGTTTTGCTACGGCATCAGCATATATAGCTGCAACTCCAAAACCACTAATATTTCGACCAGGTTCAACTAGTGATGAGAGTAGTATTGAGGGTAGTAGCATGGCGAGTATTGATGGAAATGTGAATAAGATGTATTGATCGATGCAAGCCCATGTAAACCACTTCTTAAATCTCACAGCGTTTTCAGGGGAGTCACGTGGCTTGATACCAGTAGTTCTAAAAACTACTCTCCTCCCACCAATTAGAGTAGATATATAACCTGTTAATTTACCTGCACCAAACCCCTTATCTTTATACCAACTCGACAATATAACATTAGCCATTCCACCTAACCCAGCATAACCAGCTATTGAGCCAAGTAATAACCAGTCTGCACCTCTTGGTATATTGCCTATTTTAATGAGACCCATCAACCCTTCAAACCATTTTTCAACAGGAACTAGTAGTAGTGATGCTAGTAGAAAAGAAAACAATATAAATAATACTCCAATCCAATTTACTACTTCAAGCATTCTAAGAACTCTACCACCAAATAGTAGTAGGAGTAAGCATATAAACCACGTAATATAACCCGTTATTACTACAAGCCAAGCATCCTCTAGACCAGCTAATCTACCTAAATATGCACTAACAAGAGCAGTGGCTGAGAGAAAAGCTAGATATGGCCAACCTAGTTGAAGTAGTAGTAGAATTGAGTATAAAAGCCCCCAGAACATTGAATTAGGCTTTGTTCTCAAATAGCCGACAATAGCAGGTTCTCCAGTTGCAATAGTGTATCTAATATACTCCAAGTTTAAAAACGCTTGAAAAACAATAGACACTAATGCAATCCAGAGTATATCAAGACCATACTTCACAGCAGCTATAGGTCCAAATAAGAGCTCACCAGCACCAATACCAAAACCAATAGCAACCATTGTAGGACCAGAATAAATGGAATAGTTTTTAAAAGTAAGCGGTGGAGGTATAGGTAGATCTGTCTCTTCTCTAGACATATCTGTTTCAACCCTTCCCATGTGAACACACCATGGAACCCTAGCTTTTTAAAAAGCCCTCATAATAACCTAAATCATAATCATTTAAAACCTCATATGAGAAGGGTTTCCCCGAGGCAATTATTTGTGAGTAGCTGTAAATGTTTTTAAATACTTCTCTGCCTCGGGGTTCCCCCGCTTGGCT
>JAJHQS010000083.1 GCA_020833225.1 Desulfurococcaceae archaeon | reverse complement strand
CACTTACTAGTTCTCTAGGCGTACTAGGATCCCAAAGTATGTCGGGGTCTTCAACTGCTTTCTCAAGCCAACTCCTCCACTTAGAGATAAAACTAGGAGTTAACTCTTTCTCCTTAACGAGATCAACTATGACTTTATCAACATCCCAATCAACCTGATATAGTAGCGAGTAGATTCTAGGATTTCCACCAGTTAATCTCCAAATATCATTAAAAGATAGTTTTGAACTGGGAACCACACTGTAGAGCTCTTCAAAACCCTCTCTACTCATATTCCACATGGGCATAATCGTAGCCCACAAATGCCTACCAATCCTCTGCCTCGTAACACCTTCACTAGTAGCTACAATAGCTACAATATTGTCATAACTAGCTGGAGGGTGTTCTATTAGCCCTAAGAGCTCTTTAACGTAGAACTCAGCTTTATCGAGACCAATAGCCTGGAAAACATCATCAACTAATACAGCAATCTTCTTCCTACCCCACCTCGTAAGAAGCTCTCTAACTATAAGCGTCACTAGAGTAGCAAGTTTAAATTGAACACCAATAGCCTCTGAAACAGCCTCTATAAACTTGTTTACAACTTCACGAATATCAGTCTTAGCAATAAAATCCCTATATAAAGGGTTAACATAAAACACTTCAAAACCCATTTCACCAAGGATCACGGTAGCCTGCTTAAGCCAACTCGTTTTACCACAACCCTCAGGTCCAAAAACAACTATTGGAAACCTAGTGCCTCTCTCACCAATCTCATAAATTTGCTTAATACCCCTATCTCTATCAGTAAACTCCACCTCGATACGAGGCGTAAATGGTAATTTTATCTTCTTTACCATAAATATTCACACAATCTATAATTAAGACCTAATACACAAACCTATATTCAACTCAACTTATCCTATATTGCAATGTATACAAATTGCTGTAACGTAGTAATAATAGTGAATAAATAGTAATGCATTACGCAAACTAAGTTTTCTCAATTCTAGTTCTAAATTTTAAATCTCTGTAAGAGCCCTTTTCACAGCTTCTCTGTGCAGTGGTGTTTGCCAAGCTACGCGTTTACCAATACCAAGCTCGAGATCTCTCTCTGGTGGAGGAATATCAATCCATAGCTCTAAATCTCTATCACGAATGAAGTATACTATAAGGTTTTTAACTTCAAGTTCATTAATTAAATCCTCTGGCACATTAGGATCCCAGAGGACATCGGGATCCTCAATAGCCTTTTCAAGCCAACTCCTCCACTTATTAATAAATATGGGTGTAAGTTTTTTATCTTCAATCATGTTTTTAACAATTACGTTAAGATCCCATTTAGCTTGATATAGCTGTGAGAGCATACCTGGATTTCCACTAGTTAATTCCCAGACTTCTTCAAATAGTGGTTTTGGACTCGGGATCTTCTCGTAGAGTTCTTCAAAACCCTTCTTAGGCATATTCCACATAGGCATTAAATTAGCCCACCTATGTCTACCAATTCTCCACCTCGTAACACCCTCACTAGTAGCTACAATTGCAATCAGTTTCTCGTAGTTTACAGGTGGATATTCAATTAAACCAAGTAACCCCTTCACATAGATCTCGGCTTTATCTAATCCAATAGCTTGGAAGACTTCATCGATTAAAATAGCAATTCTCTTCTTATTCCACACACTAATAAGCTCTTTCACGAGATCTATGCTGAGAGTGGCGAGCTTAATTTGAGCAATACCAATAGCTTCTGCAGCAGCTTCAGCTAATTTCCTAATAATACTCTCTACACTAGTGTGAGCAATATAGTCTTTACGTAGAGGGTCAATGTAAATAACCTCAAAACCAAGACCTCTGAGAACCTCTATACTTTGTTTAAGCCAAGCAGTTTTACCACAACCCTCAGGTCCAAATACCACGAGTGGAAATCTAATACCCCTCTCCACCCACTCATAAATTTGCTTAATACCCCTATCTCTATCTGTAAATTCTATCTCTAAATCAGCGAAGCGGAGTTTAACTCTATTCATACATCTACTCTAATTCTAAGTAGTATAGTTTAACCAAGTATTCTCCACATTACTGGTAAATTTAAATACCCTACGCCGAGAGTTATTAGTCTCTTAAGGTCTCCCAGGGCCTCTAATAGACCTTGTCTAAGAGCTACGAGTACGCCATAGAAGACGGCTTTACCACGTAGAGTACATAACTCTATTTCTAAGAATAATTCTCGTAGAATACCCTTTAATACAGGTGATTTAACCACGGAGAGAAATCTAGATGAGAGGATAAGAGCCCTAGACTCTTGTTTAAGCTTAAACCACACACCACTCCTCAAAGCCTTTCTAACATAGTATTCAATAACCCCCCTATCCACCACCCTAGATATGAGAAATTTAGACACAATACTCCTAGCTAATACTACAGCATCTTCACTAACACCCCTCTCAATAAGCTCACGCCAAGCACTAGCAAGAACAGTCACAGCAAATCACGCATATTTAAAAAGAATCAACTCGAGGTTAATAAACCCACACACAGTGCAGAAATATACTCAGAGACGAAAACACTAAACACCAATCTAAAAACCCCGCCATTTTCACTCAA
>JAJHQS010000082.1 GCA_020833225.1 Desulfurococcaceae archaeon | reverse complement strand
ACTCGGGTCGGAAAGTTTCAACAGCCGGAAATATCGTCGCAAAAACTAGTTTCACATTTCCACGAATATACTTCGGTATATCAACACTACGTCCATCAATATCAGCCTTTAAATCACCCAAAGGCTCTCCACCACCATGGATGAGGAAATACAATGATATATCCTCGTGGAGATCTATAATAGGTATCTTCAAAATATCACCTCATATAATATAGTAATAAAAAGTTTTATCCTAAAGTTGAATTTATCTCTAGCATCATTTTATTTAAAAACATCTTAATTAATTATTATTGTTATTGTTGCCATCTCTGCATTTTACTTTCCTACCTGTAAAGATGTCTATAGCATTTCGCCTATCTGTACAATGCTTCGAAGAAGCTCTTTTTCCTCACAGGGAGTATGAGGAATTGATCTGATTGAGCAATTGCTATATTTATTCCCCATACTATCTGCATCACTCCTCTAGTAAACTCACGGGTTTTTACCCAACATGGAAAATTGCTATTATATTTCCACTCTCTGTTATTTGCAATTTCTATAAGCCTATTAAAACTGATGCTCTAATTATCAGCATAACTGGTCTAAATTATTTTTCATGCACTATTTATGGTGCTGAAGCCTTGAAGTATCTTGGCAACTTAGAATAAGAGCAGGAAGTCTAGACATTTATCCCTCCTACTTAAATTTGAATATAAAAGCTAAAATTTAAAAGTTTAAGAACTAGTCTTAGCTCTTGATCTTAGAGCTTCGTTATAGCCTTAGTCACTCTTATGCTTACATATCTTCTTTAAGGTCAATAAGCTATAGTTTACTTATTTGTTAGGGGGTGGTTTAATATTATGGGTCGAGTTCAGAGGATTATTGAGTTTACTATTTCCACTTATCTCGCTGCTTTTCTATTGGACTATGTGTTTTACAAGTATGGGTTTACAGTGCGATTTCCAGAGACTACTACTAGTGTTCTAGTAGCTATTTGGGGATTTGTGAGAATGTGGAGTGTTACACTAGTTGTTCTTACTTGTCTACTATTACACCGAGTTAATGTTAAATCGTGGTTTAAGAGAACAATGGGTTTCACTAAGAGAGCACTACTTTTCTACCTCCTCTCGCCACTATTAGTCTACTTTACTCTTGGAGTGTATGTTCTCATAGCGTACCCCCTGGGATTATTCGATTTTAATGCATACGTTGAGGTGATCGCAGAGTACTTAAAGAGGGCTGTTTCGAGTCAAGTAGCTAATATTGAGAACTTAGCGCAAATGGTAGCTATTACGCAGTTATTTCAGGCCTACATAGCCGCCATTACGATTAACACGCTATTTGCTCTCGGCGAGGAAATAGGTTGGAGGGCTTACTTATTTGAGCTATTTGACTACAAGCCAGGCTTAAAGAGCACAGTACTAATTGGTGTGTGCTGGGGTCTTTGGCATGCATCAGCAATACTACTACTAGGCTACAATTACACATATAATAGACTACTAGGAGTACTATTATTTACACTACTTACAATTGCACTGACATATCCACACCTCGTATTCACAAGTAGAACGAAGAGTGTAATACCAGCAAGCTCCCTACATGGAGCCGTAAACGCTATTTGGCCTCTCACACTGCTTGCGACTAGGCTCCCGGTAGAACAGCGAGAGATTCTACTAGGGCTTGGAGTGCTCGGTATTGTAGCGTGGACTATTACATCAACAATTATTATTGCTACTTTCAAATACTTGTCTAAGTAACGTGTATATGAGTGATCAAAGGCCTGAAAAGACTACGCAGTAAGTACAGCACAAGGCATGGATTACAATAAGCTAACTTATTAGCTCAGCACGCATTAAAGCTTTGCAGCGTGTTATATCCAAGGACTACTTAGTAATGTAGGGTCTTCTCAGATGTGATAAGCGCGGTAACCTCTCACGCTTATATGATTTATAGAAGTGTACTGTGTATATCATAAATCCAAGTACTAGTATTGTGTTGTAAATGACTTCTAATGCAATAGGGCTGAGAGAGTTGTAGAGTGGATTAACTATTAGTGGGTAAAATGGCTTAATATCAGGATATGTGGGTGCATCCATTAAGACGTGTAGAGACCAGCCTAGTAAACCAGCAGTAATGTATTTCTTTAAGCAGCGTTCTTCTCCATTCAAGTATGTGATCCTGGCTATAGGCCTTGTTAATCTCCTAATAGTGTATAGTAGTAGACCTGAGATTACACCCATTGGTACTGAGGCTATAAATGTGTGGAGATAGCCGTGTACAGATTGTTCACTCAGAAATCCATAATACACTAGTACTGGCTCAATATCTACTAAGACAGCCGTGGTTACTAGGAGAGTTAACCAGTCAGCTCTCTTCCTGAGGAAAAACCCAACAAGTAACCCCATGGCGACGTGGTATGTTGTAAACGGCATAGATCTCCCACTACTAGATTAATTAGTACTTTTATTTTTAAACTTTATATTTCATGATGAGAATTCTCGTGATCTAGTTTTTCTAATTGGCTGTGTCTTTTTCAATTTATATTTAAGAGCTTACGTTTAAATGAAGACGAGAATATAAGTGTATTTAAGTGGCTTAGTTACTAGTAGTGCTTACTATTGTTTAAGTAGAGTTCATTGTTACTAATACAATTTGA
>JAJHQS010000081.1 GCA_020833225.1 Desulfurococcaceae archaeon | reverse complement strand
GTACAGATTTTCCCAGGTTTGCGGGTTCACCGTCTCCAAGAGACTTAGAATCCATAGATAAAATACAAGTTCTCATAGAAAGGCTTAAAGAAAAGGGACTAGGCAATAGCGATTTAAGGAAGATAGCCTATGAGAATGCTCTTAGAGTATTAAAAGCTAACCTTACTAGTTAAAGAACTTTGTTATGAAGCTAGATGTGAATAAAAACCTAGGTATTTCGTAACTCTAAAATTGCCTGATCTTTATTTTTGCCCTTTATTCTTTTTCTTTTTATCACTATCCTCCGATTGCAAAATACAATATTTTCGTACACATTATAGTATACTAGGTACTCGTTGTCTACGGGCTTTGCGGGGTGTAGCCCCAACATCTTGTTGTATAGTTGCCAGAGTACTGGGTGGCTCGCGATCTCAGCTATGACTACTGTGGCATTCACCATTATCTTGTTTGTTAGTAGTAGTCACATGAGTTGCGGGAACTTTGATTGTGAGCTGGTGTTAGGTAAATAAGCCCCATGGGTTTACCTAACACTGAAG
Organism: Desulfurococcaceae archaeon; assembly: GCA_020833225.1. Classification (GTDB taxonomy): domain Archaea; phylum Thermoproteota; class Thermoprotei_A; order Sulfolobales; family Desulfurococcaceae; genus UBA285. The sequence goes on along the minus strand of JAJHQS010000081.1, from coordinate 2,110 downwards.
CGTAAAAATAGAAAACGAGCTTTAATTTTCCTCGAAGAGTATTTATACACGTTAATATATGAGGTCTTAGTAGGGGTTATTTTATGTCTAGTAGCAGAGATAAGAGTATTGCGTGTATTATTGAGCGTGAACACCCAATTATTAGCCGTAAGAGCTGGGTGATAGACGTCTTGCTCTGGGAGGCCCGTAGGCAGGGGAAAGAAGAGGAGCTGTGGAGGATCTTCAAGACATACTCGCAGAGCATGAACATAAACGAGCTAGACAAGGCAATAAAGGAGATAGCAAGGCTCCTAGGAGTAGAAGTAGTCTACAAATATATTTAGCTTAGTGTTAAAAGACAAAAATATCCTTTAAATGTATTATTTATGTTATTTCTTTCTCATCTAGGCTTTATAAACTTTCTGAGAGACATATTAACTCCGATATCATTATTTAAATTCTGCTCACAATATACCCTCTTATTAAACTCTGTGACTTTAACAGACATTCTTTCAAAGTATTGAGAATTTCAAAACTAAGCTTTAAATCACCAGTGAGATCGTGGGAAGAACTCAATTAAAATCAACATTTTTCTAGAGAGTAATTTCTAATCTAAATTTTTCTTACTTCAATTCCTAAGACCAGGATAATTAGTAAGAAACTATGATGACATTTGCTATGATTTAAATTTAAATGCGCATTTTCTCATTAGAGGTAATTGTGGTATTATGTATGTGAGTTATAATCCAATAGTTCAATGGCTTCGATCCACGATTTTCCTATTAGACCTAGATATTGTTAAAAAGACATATGAGGAGAGCTATAGACTTCTACCTTTAGATGTTCAAGAGAATATTAAGGAAAATTATCTTCACGATATATGGCATTCAATAGATTTACTATTGTGTATGATGCCTTATCGCGATATTCAATATGGTCCTAAAGGTAAGGAGTTGAGAAGGCGTATGAAGCTAAGCTGGGTAGCTTATAACATTAATGCTATTCAAAAACTCTTCAATAACTGGGATAGTTTAGAAAAAGAGCTGTGGAATTGGTATCGTAATGTTGGTCATCAATATAGAAATGAAGATGTATTTAAGGAATTTACCGGTTTCCTACAAAACTACTTGCAGACTACAATAGCTGAGCTCTCTGTGCTTTACGTGTATTTATACAATGATAGACCAGTTATGCCGCTGGGCTTTATGCAACACCTAGTTACACTTGGAACGAAAGGTCCTACACTAGGAGACATGATAGACATTGAGACATTGACATTCATTGAGGTCAAGTCAAATAGAGCTACAGTGAGGCAGTATAAGGGCGACCTTCTATCCCTAATGATAAACACGAGGCTGCCTGCAGCAATAGCTGTTCCAAGATATCGCGTTAATAAAAGCACGAGTCAAATAGATGAAAATGGCATAGTTGTAGAGCTTTATACCTTAAGTTCTGTTCCTGGAAAAGTGTGGATAGAGCATGTAGAGGAGAAGAATTTAGAGGCTGGCATAGAAAACGAGTTAAAACCGCTAATGCAGAATATAACACTACTTAGAGAAAACGCCGAAAACTATCTTCAAGAGAAAAGAGAGAAAGAAGAGGGTAAGAACTCTAATTAGAAATCTTAAGAGCATTAACTTTTCAGCTTAACTGTAAGCTCTAAGTACAACTCACTCCTTATGATACAACTATTTATTTTTGTCTCAAGAACGTTTTTACATCCATTAATAGCGAGTATACTACTAATTTAAATCGAGGCCTCTTTGGGGTATTACAAGTAATAATGTGTTTATATCAGGGTGAGCGGACATGTGTTTCACAGGTGTTATTTTTAACCCTTATAGGAAACAAATTCCAGAGTTTAAGAGAGGCTCCTCTCATCTTTTAATACCCCATGCCGCGACGCCTTTCATAAAATAATTATTAAAGACCGCGTATAGTATTACCGGCATAGACATAGATATGATGGATCCTGCTGCCAGTAAGCCCCAATCTATATGATATTCTCCTTTTAACATGACAACTTTTGCGTTATAACTTGGTTTTCTCTACCAACTAAGAATATAAGGGCGTAAAATAAAGCGTTCCAGACCCAGGTGAACTGTAAGAGAGCGGCGCCATTAAGCCAGGA
>JAJHQS010000080.1 GCA_020833225.1 Desulfurococcaceae archaeon | reverse complement strand
TTAAGCTTGAAACCTTTGTAAATTCAACATTACTAATTTCTGAACTAATTATTAAGACATCCCATATACCCTTACATATCGAGGGTAGTTCATGGTTTTCTCATGCGGACACCTTAAAAAACTATCCCGGTTCAATGCTGTTATTGAGTACATATTCTTTAATCACGGGTCTTACGCCGCCACAAGTAGCTGATCTTCCAATACTACTTCCGGTGACTATTATATTTACATACATATTATCAAGAATAACTGCTTCTTCGAAACTAACCTTCTTGCTCACATATTTAGGATTCATATTCTTCTACATTGTAAATACGCTTAATCTCTATACAATATCTTATCACTCACTCGGTTACATCTATTATCTCATATATCTCTACTTGATATTTTCTCTCAGTATTCAAGAGAAAATAAACACACAGAATTTTATATTAATAATTATTATTTCGGTTATGTCTACATTAACTTATTATTTTACATCAACGTTAATTGCAACCACTAGTTTAACTATAGCTATTCTTTATATTTTGTTCCATAGAGGAATTCACCAACGTTCTAGTAGGATGTTTTACTTAGCACTATTATTATCACTCACTATAGGAGTAACCGGGGAAATTATATTCTCCCGCATAATTAGCGGTGTAAAATTGAATCTTATAAGATTAGAAGATTTGTTACCAGGAATATTACGCGTGGGAAGTACACAAGTAAGAGAATTTGAAACCGTTACTTTTATTAATGATTTAGCGAAGACGATGTATTTAAATGCCCGAGTGCCCTTGCTTGATAGGCTTAGCGCGTTCTACGTATATTATATTAATGGATTAATTATTTTACTTGCTATCACAATGATCTTAAGCGTGTTTTCAAAGGTATATAAATATCGAGAGAAAGCTAGCTTGTTTCTTCTACTTTATATAGCTCTCTTCATGGGATCAGTTCTTCATGCCCTCCACTATTTTGTGGTTTATGGAGCTCTGGGAACCCGTGCCTACCAGTTTTTCGTTCTCCCGTTTTCACCCATAGTATTCATGTATTTAATTAATGAAATTCCGATTTTTCTAAGACGTAATAGGGTTTCAATAAAAGGGCTTTTCATATCTATTTACATTTTCTTTCTTTTATCTTCTTTCATTGAAGGTATACACACTGATGTAATCATGGGTTTCATGGGTGGTTACACGAGAAGTGGCAATATGGAAGCAATAAAAACGCTGCCTGAAGCAATACTTTTAAGTGATATTCTGGATTCGTCAATGAGGGTGATTACTGACTACCAGCGATCTCAATACGTCTTTCGAGGCTTTATACTGCATGGCAAAACCGGATATGTGGATTCTTACTCAAAGAAACTAGAAGTTTTGGTTAATGCCTCGTATTCGATTACATCCCTAGAATCAGTAGAAGCTATATATAGTGCCATGAAAACTGACGCGATCCTAATAGCATCAGATAATTTTAACAGGTTGGTATACGGAGCCATCACTGCATATATGGCACCTCCATTTAACTATGTATTTATGGATGAGCTAACGCAACTTAGTAATAAAGTCTACTCAGGCACAAGACTTACATTAATAGTAAAACCCTGTGGTTGAAGTCATGAAGAGTCGTGGTGACTATAAAATTGAAGAGATACACCTTCTTGTTTTGTATTTTCCAGTCTCGCACTATGTGAGCGGCTGGAGGCCGGTTACAAGGACTATGCACATTATTGCATTCTTATTAGCTGATTCTGGCATTATTGGCGTAGGCGAAGGAACTCCATACTGGTCAAGCATGGTAGAAGACTACATTAAGACAGTATCTATAGCTCAAGCAATCAAAGGGTTAACTCTTAATGATGCATTAAATAAGCTAAGATCATTGGAGTACATGGAGTTTGAAAGAAATAAATTTATTAATTATGGGGCATACTTGGCGCTTGAATCGGCATTGCTAAGTGCCCTTTACAACTGTAATAAAGTAAAACATGAAGCCGAATTACTAGGAGACATTTACAGAACAGAGATACCTATAGCTTATACTATTTTCTTAAACCACCCTAAGGCCATGGCTTGTAAACTAGAAGAGGCCATTAAATCAGGCTATAAGCACATAAAGTTCAAGATACCATGTAATCTTGAAGAGCTTGAAAGAGTGCTGAGGGTTCTTCATTCGGTGAAAAAGCAGTATAGAGATGAAGATGTTGTTTTGAGAGCTGATGCCAACGAGTGTTTTTCCACGCTTGAGAAGGCTGAAAAAGCACTCTCGATCATGGAGAGGCATGGTGTTAACATAGTTGAGCAACCTATGCCACGAGACAGACTCAGAGATATTGCTGAGCTAAGGAAAAGATTCTACCAAGCCATAGAGATAATGCTTGATGAGAGCTTACGAAGACCTTCTGACATAGAATTATTTGCTCACATGGAGGTTGCGGATATAGTTAACTTTCATCCATCTAAACTGGGTTGTTTAACGGTTACTCGCGAGACAATACTGCGAACGCAGAAGTTAGGTATGAAGGCTAATATCGGGTCAGCGCTGATGACTGAGATAGGGTTTTCTCATTACTTAAATTTGGCTGCCTCTATACCCCGCCTGGATCATCCATTAGAAGAACCAGGACTTTACAACTTATATGGTTATGGTATTACACGGGAACCGATAGAGATAATTAATGGAAGGGCCATTCTACATAGTATT
>JAJHQS010000035.1 GCA_020833225.1 Desulfurococcaceae archaeon | reverse complement strand
ATAGAAATATAGCTGAATTAGGGATACTATTTTAAAGTAATAGATGAGGTGTGAGTAGTAGTCATGGTAGATATATATGTTCGAGGAGGCTGGATAATAACGATGGATAATGAGAGGAGGATTATTAGGAGTGGTGGAGTTGCTATAGAGGATGGTGTAATAATTGATGTTGGTAAACAAGATCAACTCGATAAGGACTATAAGTTCTATGCTGATATATTGATAAATGCTGAGAGAGATATTGTATTACCCGGCTTAATAAATACACATGTTCACCTCGCACAGGGATTACTTAGATCTTGTGCAGACTACTTATCTCTAATTGAATGGCTTAAAGATAGAGTTTGGCCTCTACAAGGAAATTATACTAAGCAAGAAGCTTTAGCATCTGCGAAACTAGTAGTACTCGAGATGATTAAAACAGGTACTACGACATTTCTTGAAACAGGTCTTGTTGGGAGATATGGCCCAGACGAGATCATAGAAATGATCTATTCAACTGGGATGAGAGCTGCAATTGCAAGACACATTATGGATCTAAGGGGGTATGCTACAAGAGAGAATATACTACATGAGGGTCTAGTTGAAACTAGAGAATATAGTTTAAACGATACAGTGAGACTTATAAAGAAATATCACGGCTGGGGTAATAAGATATGGATTTGGTTTGGGCCTAGAACACCGGGAGCTGTGAGCACTGAGTTATATAGGGAAATAGTAGCTAAAGCCCGCGAACTTAATACAGGTATAACAATGCATTTAAGTGAAGTAAGAGATGATGTTGAATATACTATAAAGAATTTTGGTAAGAGGCCTATTGAATTCGCCCATTGGCTAGGGCTTACTGGGAGAAATGTTATATTAGTCCATGTTGTATGGGTAGAAGACTTCGAAATAAAAATATTAGCTGAGACACAAACTAATGTGAGTCATAATCCATCAAGTAATATGAAGCTTGCTAGTGGAGCTGCACGAATATCTGATATGTTAAAATATGGTGTAAATGTCACATTGGGTACAGATGGTGGTCCAAGTAATAATTCATATGATTTAATGAGAGAAATGAAACATGCAGCACTACTACAGCCTCTTAGAACACTTAAACCAGATGCTATTAGAGCTGAAGACATTCTTGAAATGGCAACAATTCGTGGAGCTAAGGCACTTATGATCGATCACTTAGTTGGAAGTATTGAGAGGGGTAAGCGGGCAGACTTAATTATAATTGACTATTGGCAACCCCACTTACATCCATTAAATAATCCAATATCACACTTAGTATATGCAGCTTCAGGTTATGATGTAAAACACAGCATTATTGATGGTAAAATAGTTATGTTTAATAGAAGAATATTAACAGTAAACGAGGAGGAAGTCATAACAGAGGCAGAAAAGGCTGCATGGAGCCTCTACGAGAGGGCAAGTATATGTGTAAAACCAGACTTAAAATGGCCTATTACCTAATTCACGCTTAAATGCAAAAGCTTATAAACCCTTCAAGCTAATTAATTCCCAAAATCTCAATGGTGTTTTTTTGAATACTACTCTCACTAAGTATGATATACAAGACCACATACTCCTCGTGAAAGTAGCTAAGGGGCTGGAACCCGCTGATATCATTCTCTCAAATATTAATCTCGTTGAAGTAAATACCGGTAGTATTCTCGAAGACGTTGCTGTATTGATCAAGGGTAAAAGAATAGCCGGTATCGTTAGTAATAAGAATATTGAGAAGTATAGAGGTATGTATACGTTAATTATTGATGGGAAAAGAACTTACGCTATTCCAGGCTTTATTGATTTACATATCCATATAGAATCGAGCATGTTAGATCCACTTGGATTCGCAAAAATAGCCCTCCGACACGGTACTACCACAGTGGTGGCTGATCCACATGAAGTAGTAAATGTTCTTGGATTAAAGGGGTTTGAAGTCTTTAATAAGGTATCTAAAATATTGCCTCTCAAGATCCTCCTTGAAATACCGAGCTGTATTCCACCAACAGACCCCCTAATGAAACTAGAAACTCCTCCAAACTTTTTCACTATTGAAGAAATGAAATATGTAATTAACCTAGATAATGTAGTTGGATTAGGAGAAGTAATGGACTTTATTAGTGTACTTGAATGTAATGAGAAAATTTACGAGAAAATTAAGTTAGCTATGAATTATAATTTAATTATTGATGGACACGCCCCACTACTCTCACCTGATGAGTTAAACGCATACATAGCAGCCGGTATTATGAGCGACCATGAGTCAATAGAGCTTAAAGAAGCCTATGAAAAAGCTTGGAGAGGTATGTATTTATATATTAGAGAGGGTAGTGCGTGGAGAGATCTAGAAGCCCTCGTAGACATCGTTAAGAACACTAGTTGTAAACTATGTGCATTTGTAAGTGATGATGTAAACGTATTAGACCTCTTTGAGAGAGGTCATATGGATAGAATTATTAATAAAGCCATAGAACTAGGTGTAGACCCTATTAAAGCTATTCAATTATCAACAATAAACCCCGCTATTAGACTTCACTTCGAAGATCACATAGGGATCATTGCGCCCGGTAGACTAGGAGATATAGTATTAGTGAATAGAATAGAGAAAATAGAGCCGGTAACAGTAATTGCAAATGGTGAACCAATATACTTCAACGGAGTTCTCGTAAAAGCCCTCAACAATATAGAATATCCTAGTGAGATCCTTAACACCGTGAAGATAGATTTAAAGCTAATAGATTCTATGGAGATTGCTCCAAAAGCGAGTGAAAAAGATAATAGTATTAAAGTTAACGTTATAAAAGTCCAACCAGGCTCAACTATAACTAAACACGCCATAGAAGAACTCTATGTCTACTCGGGGAGAATTCAGCCAGACCCCAAGAAAGATGTAATGTATGTTGGAGTATTATATAGACATTCAAAGAATGGAAGGTATAGTATAGGCTTTATTGAAAACTTAGGTTTTAAACTAGGTGCAATCGCGCAGACTATAGCACACGATACACATAACATTATATTTACTGGCTGGAATGAAAGTGACATAAAACTCGCCATTAAGAGGCTCTATGAGATTCAAGGAGGTATAGTTGTAGTTGATAGAGGTAAAATAATATCTGAAATAGAACTTAGACTTGCTGGTTTAATGAGTATTGAAGAACCTGAAATAGTATACAAGAAGTATAAAGACATAGTTGAGAAGTTAAGTAATTATAGTGTTAAATTCAAACATATATTCATGACGCTCTCATTAATATCTCTCCCTGTAATACCCGAGATCAGGATTACTGATAAAGGATTAATAGACGTGAAAAAAGGGAAAATCATCCCGCTCATAATTAGTTGAAAATACTCTTAAATCATGAGAAAAAACCATTTTATTTTAATTTTTAATTTAATTAGTTTAAATTAACCCTTAAAAGGGGTCTATATGAGAGAAAAAGTAGATATTCTCATATATAATGCTCTCATTGTAACTATGAATTCTGAAAAGAGGGTTATTGATAGAGGCTATATTGCTATAAGAGATGGAGTCATAATAGATGTTGGAGTAGGAGATGGAGTTAACAAGTATAGTTCAGAAGTAGTTATTAATGGGAAGAAGAGTGTAGTTATACCGGGCTTACAGTGTGCACATACCCATTTCTATGGTCTCTTATTAACTGGGAGCCCTTGGTTTGAAAAAATTGAGCCTCCAACAGATTTTCAACAGAATTTACAGAGAATTTGGTGGGCTCTCGATGTCTTACTCAGTTATGATGAGGCATATGTATCAGCTTTAATGGGATCAATACTCTTTGCTCACTCTGGTGTTACAAATTTCTTTGATAATATAAGTAGCCCAAATACAATTGATGGAGTACTTGATTACATAGAGCGTGGAGTAAGTGAAATTGGAATTAGAGGATTTATTTCTTTTGAAGCTACTCAACGTCGAAGTGATGAAGAGGGGTTTAGAGGTCTCCTGGAAAATGAGAGGTTTATTAAAAAGAATAATTCAGATGAATCTAAACTTGTAAAAGGAGCTTTCTATGTACACGCAAGTTTCACTGTTAAAAACGAGTTACTTGTAAGAGCAAAAGAGCTCTCAGATAAATATAATGCACTATTAGCTATCCATGTTGAAGAAGGTCTTGTAGACGTATATCACAATATTGAACACTATGGAGTTAGACCAGTAGAGAGGCTATATAAGCTGGGTTTTCTCGGCCCAAGAACACACCTAGTACACCTAGTTCATACTACAAATGAAGAATTAGAATTAGTGAAGAAAACTTGTTCTCACGTAGCCCATAACCCAATGAGTAATATGTTAAATGCTGTTGGAGTAGCAAAAGTCCCAGAAATGTTAAAAATGAATATTAATGTTGGATTAGGAAATGATGGCTATATCTTTGACCACTTTGAAAACATGAGAGCTACATATCTACTACACAAAGTTTGGCGTAGAGATCCTAGGGTTTTAACTCCAATACAAGTATTTGAAATGGCAACTATAAATGTTGCAAAAATGTTTCATCAAGATATGATTTTAGGCTCTATTGAACCAGGTAAAAAAGCCGACATCGTGATCATTAGGCCAAAATCCCCAAATACACCTATTAATTCAAAAACAATCTACGCGCATCTAATAAACACTTTTAGTAGTAGAGATGTAGATACAGTAATTGTAAATGGAAAATTTGTTTTAAGAGAAGGTAAATTAGTTAATATAGATGAAGAAAAATCTATCGAATATGTACATAGAGTTGTTGAGAAACTCTGGGATAGACTTATAAGTAAAGGACTCCCACAAATAGACTTTATTAAATCATAAAACTACTCTATCCACCCATCTCAGGAGTTATAAAGGTAATTCTATCTCCATCTCTAAGTTCTCTCTCAAGATCATTTGTAGCTACGCCATTAATATGTATAATAGATATATAATGTCCCTTAAAATACCTATCAGCAATTATTGGATTTATCTTCTCACCAATAGTTTTCACAAGATCTCTTAATTTAGAACCCTCAGGTAATTCAAGCTCTACAATATTTACACCCACTAAATCACTTGCTCTACCTAAGAAAACTACCGTTACCTTCAAAGTAATCACTAGGGGTTTTATCTTTAAAACCACATAATTACTGTTTAAAACAACCTAAAAATCTATTCTGATACTTCTTGCTCTTTTCTTAATTTAATTCTCTCGAGAAATATTTTCTTCTGGTGTTCAACAACATCTATAGGCAGTGTTGTAACTCTACCAGTTAATCTTGAAAACACATATATTTGTGCAGCTCTCTCTACGAGCTCTAATACTTCTAAAGCATCCTCAAGATCAATTCCACAAGCAACAACACCATGATTTGCTAAAATAACAGCTTTTCTATTTCTCAAAGCCTCTACAGAGTTTTCAGCGAGTTCTCTAGTACCGAATGGAGCATAATCGGCAACTCTAATATCCCCACCTAAATAAATAGTCATTTCCTCTAGTATTGGTGGTAGTGGTTCACGCATAACACTAAGTATCCCAGTATATATTGAGTGAGCATGTATAATAGCATTGAAATACTCGTAAGCTCTATATATAGCTAAGTGTAATGGTAACTCAGAACTCGGCTTATTAAAGCCCTCTACAATCTCACCATTATAATCCACAATTACCAGGTCTTCTGGTTTCAACTTAGACTTTACTAGCCCACTAGGAGTTATCACAATATGCTCTCCACTAGCACGCACACTAATATTACCAGACCTACCATAATTAAGCCCCTTAGACTCCAAGTATACAAGAACCTCTACAATCCTCTTCTTCAAATCCTCATACAAGAAAACCCCCTCATCAAATATAACAATCAAAATCTACAATAATATAACTGGAGAATTTAAAGGAGAATGAGCGTCGAATAGATAATAGATAAAACTAATAACTACAGAGATATTATAGAAACATATAACACGTTCTCTTGAATTCTACATTTCAAGTCATATCGCCAATGTGTACTGTGGATTTAATGGTGTTAATAGCTATTAGATTAATAGTAATTACATGGACTTCAATATGAGTGATGATCTTGACGGGTTAAAGAGATTTAACTGGAAAAGTTTTAGAGTTGTTTTTGCCGTTATTTTTAGTTCTATTGTTAGAGGAAAGGGGGCTTAAGAGAGGTTTGAATTTGCTGTTTGACTTAAAGATCAAGATGCCACTATTGATTTACAATATGCATTAGCCAAGTGTTTAGGTATAGCTGAACAAAATATTGATATAGTTATCCTCAATAACTATGAGTTATTGCCATGTACACTTATAATAGAAGATTTAAGTAAAGAGAACTGTTTACTACAAAGATCTAGAGACATTTCTAGTATAGAGTTAAGAATACTCTCCGAGAAAAGAGATATAGAAATGCCGCAAAATTAGGTCTTAAAATCTTTGAAGAACTACATAGGAGAGAATTTGATTGTTAGTTTCTTCTAAAGTGTTTTATATATAAGAACTTAATATTCTATTAGAGGAGAGTGTATTATTAACGTAAATTATTAATGAGCTTTTCTTATTGAAGATTTGAATATGAGGTGTGAGGAATTTTTCTAGGAAAACCTATAGTGTACAAGTTTTTGGACAGGGTTGTTCAATAATTAATGTTTTAAGAAATCGTAGTTGGATTTTCTAGTAGAAGGTGTCGCGTAATGGAGGTAAAAGTGTTATTAGCTATAGGTGTAGTAGTGTTCATAGTTGGATTACTATTACCACTCACTATATTGCCATTAACACAGCAAACAATTATTGAGAAGACGCCTACACAGACGCCAATATCTTCGCCAAGTCCTTCACAGTTAATTACAATAATACCACAGACATCTCAAGTAGAATCATACAGAGATCTACTAGAGAGAATTATAAGTCAAGCGAGACTAGTAATTTACACTACACAACTACTTACACAACTTAGATATGCTTATGCGTTGCCAACTGTTCAGCCACTGGTAATCCCGGTAACTTCAATTCCAATAATAACACCAGTAGCAGTTACAGAGACTTCGTTATTGCGTGGTGAGCCTAGTACTGGTTTAAAGAGTACTGAGTATTCTCTTACAAATGTTCAAGTTAGTGGTGTAGATGAGCAAGATATTGTGAAGACTAATGGTCGTGTAATAGCTATAGCTAGGAGTAATGATGTTGTAGTATTAGATGCCTTTGAGAAGAGGGCTGTGAGCTATATTAATACTACTAGTGTTAAGGGATTATACTTAGTTAATAATACACTAGTAGTTATTAGAGTAGAGCCCCCTATTACAATATTATCAACTATAACTATAGAGGGTTTAAAATACCCAGTTACATATCCAGCTCTAATTGAAATATTAGTTTATGATTTATCAGAGCCAAGTAGTCCTAGGTTACAGTGGCAATTAAACTTTACTAGTATATTTGCTGGTTCTAGATTAGTTGACAAGTATCTATATGTTGTAGGCTACATGGATTCATTTAAATACGATAGTGAGAAGAACGTCTTAGTACCAGTTATACCGCTTATTAATGGAAAACCTATCTCGAGAGGAAATATTGTAGAGTCAGGTAACTATACATCATATATTGTCGTAGTAGTCTTCGACATTACTAGTGGAGAATATATTGCTAAAGCATTTACAGGTGGAGTTGTAAGATGGATTTACATGGTTCCAGATAGGTTATACGTGGCGTGGAGTGATCCACTGTCACAATACAAGGTGTTTCTAGAATTCCTCGACCACCTGGCGTTAAAGGGTCTTGTGTCTAGTAGTAAGGTAGAAGAATTTAAGTCTATGTTAAAGCAAGGTTTAATAATTGAGGTTTTAGAAGAGATTAGAAAAGTATTAAAAGACTTACAACAAGATCTCAGAGAGCCCATAGAAGTAACTGATGAAACAGCTTTTCTAGTACTCGACGTGAAAGGGTTAAATATTAATGAGCGAGGAGTTTTCAAAGTACCTGGAAGTGTACTTGACCAGTTTGCTATGGAGGAGTTCTACAGTAATCATGGTAGATTTATGGTTATAGCTACAACTGTGAATAAGTATACTGTAGAATTACATAAGACTTCTCTATGTCCACCTACACCTCCAACTTCAACAATTCGCATCATAATTATTGAAGAGAGAAAAGGCTCTACTAAGTCTACTAGGGCGATAGAAATTACAACAACTCCGTCACAAGTTAGTTGTGAACCATTCTTATTCTGGAATTTCAATGTAAGAGAGAGTGTAAATAGTGTTTACATTGTGAACGAAGAATTAAAAATAGTCTCTAAGCTAGAAGATCTAGCCCCAGGTGAAAGGGTTTATGCGGCTAGATTATTGAAAAACATATTCTACCTTGTTACTTTTAGAACAATAGATCCGCTCTTCGCAATAGATCTCTCAGATCCCTATAATCCAAGAGTACTTGGATATCTAAAAATACCTGGTTTTAGCGAGTATTTACACCCAGTCTCAGAAAACTCACTACTAGGTGTTGGTAGAGAAGACTGGAGAACATTGAAGATAAGTCTCTTTAACATTTCAGATCCGACTAAAATAGTAGAAGTAGCAAAACTTATAATTGGCGAGTATGCGTGGTCAGAGGTTTTCACAGATCATCACGCGTTCACTATAGACTCAAGACACAACATTGTAATTATGCCGGTGAATATCATGGGGATTTGGGAGGGTTTTGCAATTATAGAATATAGTGTTGAAGATAGTATTGTGAGGTTGAAGAGTCTAGTAGACTTAGAGAGACCTATGAGAGCACTTTACATCAATAACAACTTATACTTTGTAGGATACTATAGAACACTAGTATACAATCTACCTGAACTCGGGTTCCTAGGAGAAATAAAATACTAGATCTTTTTTCTAAATAACCTCATTTAACAAGCAAAGGTTAAATTGCATAATATTGTAAGAATTAATAGTGTGGTTTTAATTGAGTAGTAAAAAACTCAGTGATACACAGTTAAAAATATATCTCTATATAGCTACTCGTGGAGGAGATGTGAGTGTAAGAGATATAGCTAGAGACCTGAATTTACCACCTAGTACTGTACATTATAATTTGAAACGACTAGAGGAATTGGGTTATATTACCAAGGGCTCTGAGGGATATGTAATTAAAAATCCCATTAAGCTAGAAGACTATATTTTAGTTGGTAAATTGCTAATACCAAGGTTACTAATTTATGGCTTATTTTTCACCGGTGTGTTTATTGGAACACTAATTTACACTGTGAGATCTGGTTTAACAGCCGATAAACTACTTACATTATTAATTTCACTATTAGCTACAATATTATTTTATTTTGAAGCCCTGAAAACTCGTAGAAGAGCTTTAGGGTGAAATACTTGCCTCTTAAACTAATATTTCTCGGCGTAGGTGGGTGGATTTCAGATCCGCGGTTAGGACATACATCTATACTTATCATATCTTCTAAGGGTAAAGTTCTACTATTAGATGCTGGTGAAAGTGTAGCTAGAGCTCTCTATGAACATGGTTTTAGAGTTAAAGACCTAGAGGCTGTTGTCTTAACGCACATGCATGGTGATCACGTGTTGGGCTTCCCCACATTAGTAATGATTGCTAAGAACTATGAGAAAACTACTCTAAAAGCATATATTCACAGAGATCACGTTGAGAATGTTAAAACACTATTGAGAACTGTAGGTGTAGATTATGAAAACATAGTTTCAATTAACAGCGTAAAGCCGGGTGATAGCTTATACGCAGGGGAGTTTAAATTAGAATTTAGAGAGTCATGTCATGTTCAATCAACACTAGCTGTTAGAGTAGAAGTTGAGGGCTTTTGTATAGTGTATAGTAGTGATACTGCACCATGTAATAGTGTAGTTGAATTAGCAAAAAACTGCAATATACTAATACATGAAGCTTCAGGATATGATCCATGGGCCCATGTCTATGGACACAGCACTGTAGAAGATGCTATACGAGTAGCTATAGAAGCTGGTGTTAAGAAACTTATACTAGTACACTACTACTTAGAGAAGCCTCCTCTAAGAGCACATATACTACTAGGAGTTGATGTTTATCTAGCTCATCCAGGTGAAGTAATAACTATTTAATTAATAAATATTTATTAATTAATAAATATTTATAGTTATGTTAACGCAGTAAAAGACTAGTGGTGTCTTAGTGTCAAGGATTTTTAGTATTGTTAAGAGAGAACTTATAGATAAAGAGGTCCTTATTGAGAAAGATCTTGAGTTAAAACTCATAGTTTCAGCTATTCTCTCAAGAGGACATGTATTAATGGAGGGTGTACCTGGTGTTGCTAAGACTTATACTTGTAAAGCTATAGCTAGATTACTAGGTTTAAATTTTAAACGTGTACAAATGACTCCAGACCTCTTACCCTCAGATATTATTGGCTACTACGTCTACGATCAGAGGTCAGGTGTTTTCGTGTTGAGAAAAGGACCTATATTTACAAATATACTACTAGTTGACGAGATTAATAGAGCCTCGCCGAGAACACAATCAGCTCTACTTGAAGCTATGCAAGAGAGACAAGTAACTATTGAAGGCGAGAACTTTAAGCTCGAAGAACCATTTATAGTTATAGCTACACAAAACCCAATTGAAATGGAAGGTGTTTTTCCACTACCAGAAGCACAGGTAGATAGGTTTCTAGTTAAAGTAATCACTGGGTATACTACACATGAAGGCCTTGTAAAAATAGCTAAGAGAGTTGACGAAATCGAGGAGGCTATTGAGAATTTAAAACCTATTCTTAGCCGAGAAGATGTTTTAGAAGAAATTAAGACTACTAGAACTATCCACGTAGATGACTCAATATATGAATACATAGCTAATATCGTAGAAGAAACTAGAAAACACCCAGCTGTTAAGCTAGGAGCATCACCGAGAGCAGCTATAGCTCTAGTAAAAATGGCTAAAGCCTGGGCTTACTGTGAGAAGAGAAACTACGTAATACCAGATGATGTAAAAGCTATTGCTAAATATGTTTTAGCTCACAGAGTACTAGTAAAACCTGAACTAGAAATACAAGGTGTTACATCATTAAGAATAATAGAAGAAGTATTAAGTAAGATACCGGTGCCTAAGCCATGAAGCATTATATTACACTAATACCACTACTACTAGTATTGCTAACATTAACTACAATACCAATAGTTACTGGGCAAATAGATAGACACACACTAGGATTTCCAGATAAAGCACAATTACCTGAAGATGTTAATACAATTATGAGAATAATTATCAATAATACCAGTAGCGGTGAAAATAGGAGTTTAATAATATATTCACCTAGTTTAGAAGAAACACCAGAGACCCTCAAAGATATTGAAAAACTCATAAATTCCGGTAAAATACCGATCTCTACGAGGGATTTAAATAGGCTTCGCGATATCAGTGATCTAGGCTTTATTGACGCTATTTCTAGAATTGAAAATGAGGATTTGAAAAAACTTCTACAAAACCTCTACACTACTAACTCAACTTTAACACATAATGAACTAGAACAATTATTAAGCTATCTTAAAACACTAAAAGCTCAGGGTAAAATAACACATGTAGATGAAATATTAGCTCTAAGAGCACTCATAGAACTATTCAATAATAATGAAACATATTCACGTGAACTCCTCAACAACATTATTCTAGCTCTCAGAGAACTAGAATCCGGCAAATTCGCAAATAACCTAATACAATCTATCCCAACACCACAATTAGAACAATCAATTACTGATATTAATGAACAACCCCTACTACCACGCCTATCGATCCCTCAATTAAACCTATTACCTACTTTACCACAATTAAAACACCCAATATTAGCAACAATGCCACAACAATTAATATTCGTATTGATCAGCTCTATCCTAATTGTCATAATAACTATGTTATTACACCATAAAACACGCATAGAGATCTCTACTATTCTCACAAACATTTTACACAGAGCTAAAATACTACATTATAAGCGAGCATTACTATCTACACCTAGTAGTATTAGCGATGTCTATTTAGATATGTACTGGAAATCTGTTAATATCATTGAAGCATTAACAGGTATAAAGCGAGAGATAAGTACTACTCATCGAGAATACCTTGAACAAGTACGTGGAAAATTAAGAAAAGACTTGTTACATATATTTGCAAATATAACTAAAGCATATGAAACCTATAAATATGCTTGTTCTAAGAATAGTGCTATACAAATCGCCGAGAACTATAAGAGACTGGTGAGTGGTATTAATGTTAAAACTAATAATACAAGTAGTTAAGAGACTACTAATACTCATAGCACTATTAACTCCACTAATAAGGGCAGTAGAATTCCTCATTAATACTAGTATTCTTAGTAATATAGGTAACTTAGAAAGCTTCATATACACCTCTATGAGTATACTACTAGTAGTGTTTACAATATATACGCTCATTACTGGAAACTCTTACACGTTTATAATTGCAATAATAACTAGTATTCTCAGCACACTACAATACTCTACAATACCACTAG
>JAJHQS010000034.1 GCA_020833225.1 Desulfurococcaceae archaeon | reverse complement strand
ATCCCATTCAAAAAGCCTTAACACCTCAATAGTAACTGGCGAAGAGAACAACGTCATAATATACTGTACTTTCTCACCAATACCAGTAGGTAGTAATATTACATATGGATGTAACTCTTTAAATGCCAAGTTCTGTGTAATCATCGAGTAAAACCCCTAGCAATTGAAAAATATTTATAAATACTCTGAAAAATATACTTTTTCTTGTGTAACATGTTACACTGGAAAGAATAAAGTTAGGGAAAATTATGTTTACTATAATAATTAGTAATTTCACGACTAATCATGAGAGGAGAAAACCCGAAATATACAAATTACTACATAATTATGTCATAAATATTCATAGTGGAGGTGTATAATCATTCAAAGTCATTTGCCTGATATCCAAGGAGAGAATCCTTCAATACCTTTAGACATTAGTAATGTATGTGTACAGGATTTAAGGATTAAACTATGTTTAATGAGCCCTAATAATCACTTAGAATGTCATATGGCTCATATATCCGCATGCGTAGATCTTAGTAGACATTTTCGAGGTATTCATGTCTCGAGAAGTGTTGAAAGTATTTTAATCACTCTTAACAATATCGCATATGCTAATCTACTTGATTTACAAATGGCTTTAAAAAATACAGCAGAGAGACTTCTTATTAAACATGACTACTCCTCTAAGGCTAACTTAAGGTTAAAAATGGAGCATATATGCATAATTGAAAATAATGATGTTCCTATAACCATATATATAAACGTGAAGCTACATAGAAGTGGAAGTGTAAAATATAGTATAAGTATAAATATTAGAGGTATGACAGTTTGCCCCTGTGCTCAACAAGTATACGCCTTTATGGAGGATATGACAGTACCTAGTGTTCCTTCACATTCTCAGAGAGCTACATTACATGTACGTATTGACTCCTCAAAACCAATAGACCTTGATCTCTGCGTATTTATAAGATATATTCTTTCATCCTTTTCCACGTCTCTGAGAAGTTTTCTAAAGAGAGATGAAGAGTATATGTTAATTAAGACGGCGTTCAGAAACCCTAAGTTCGCAGAAGACGTTGCTCGTGAAGCTACTTATAAAATATACAAAGCACTCCGAGAGAAACTTAGTGATGATGCCAAGATCGCCGTTAAAGTTATAAGTTATGAGAGCATACACCCGTTTAACCTCCGTGTAGAAATAAATCACCATGTGAGAGAACTAGATAACATTTTTACTAGTTCTCTTAAATAAGTAGATTTATGGGTGTTACTACGTGAAAGTGGCTGTATATGCTCCTGCAAGGATTCATATGGGTTTTTATAATTTCTTAACAGATAGTATCGCATATGGAGATCTCGGAGTAGCAATAGAAAGACCTAGAGTTGCCGTGAGAATCTCTAATATAGACGAAGATGTCTTTAAAGTTGTGAATAAGTCTAATGTTGATATTTCTGATTGCATAGATAGAGTAACTAGAGCCTTTGATTTGAGTGGTGTCTATATAGAGATCTTAGATGTTATTCCAAGACATATGGGTTTAGGTTCTACAACTCAGATAATGTTAGCCATAGCTTGCGCGTTATCAGTGCTACGTGGATCTAGTTGTAATGTGAGAGATTTAGCTGTAAGGCTATGTAGAGGTAGAGATTCTGGCGTAGGATTAGCCGCGTTTGAGAAAGGGGGCTTTGTAGTAAATTCTGGTAGAAAAGTCTCAGAGGGGGGTAAAGTTCTTTGTCCTAATTCACCGCTAGATCTACCGCAATTAATATTCCGCGCACCTGTTCCTAGGAAATGGAGTTTTATTATTTTCACTCCGAAGGTGAGGAAAGGGCTTGATGAAGTTAGTGAGAGAAAAGCTATGGATATGCCTACACAGCTTCCAAGAGATATTCAATATGAGCTCTATAAATTAGTCTTCCTCCACATGATCCCCTCTATTCTGAGAAGAGATATTGAGGTATTTGGTAAAGCATTAACAAAACTACAATTTACTGTAGGAGAGTACTTCTCTAAGTACCAAGGCGGTGTTTTTTGTTGTGAAGAGGCAGAATTAATTATAAATACAATGCTTAAATACAATGTTAAAGGCGTAGGACAGAGTAGTTGGGGTCCAAGCGTCTATGGTCTCGTCGAAGAACAAGGCAAAGCTATAAAAGTTGCCACGAGAGTGTTAAAGGAGGTGAAGTCTAAAGGTATAGAAGTCGATTATATGGTTGTTAAGGCGAGTAATAGTGGTGCTAAAATAATAATAAATGAGTAAAATATTATTGATCTACGTGAGTTCTATGTATAGTACTAATAGTGGATTTATCTCTATCTTAAAAAGCTTTGCTGAGTGGTGGAGGATTTACTTAGAGATCGTCGAGAGTCTTGCAATTGACAGAAGGTTAGATGAGATCGCGGCACAAATTGCCAGAGAAATCGCAAACATTACCATGCCACCGTTAGAAGCCTGCAAATCTATGATTATGGGTAGAAGTGTCGTGATTTTTGGTGCAGGACCTAGTTTGGAGTCTCATTTAAAGCTAATTGAGAAATCTGAAGTTCTACATGATAGTGTTCTCGTAGCTGCCGACGGTGCTACTAAAGCTCTCGTCGAAGTAGGTATTACACCCCATATTATAGTAAGCGATCTTGATGGTGATCTAGATGCGATTCTATATTCTGCACTAAGAGGCTCTAAATTATTTATTCACATTCATGGAGATAATATTGATATTTTTACAAGCTTTACCGACGAGTTGAAGAAGCTCACAAGTCACTTCACTATAACTACCCAAGTTGAACCTTATTACCCGGTTTTAAATTTCGGAGGCTTTACTGATGGTGATAGGGCGTATGCAATTACCCTAGTGTTTAAACCCTCACAAGTATTACTAGCTGGCATGGATTTTGGCGATATTATTGGAAGATACTCTAAGCCCTGGTTAAAATCACACGAAAAAGCATCTGTAAGAAAGCGAGTCAAACTTTCAATAGCATTTAAAATAATATCTCTCTTAGCATGTAGTTCTAATACAGCAACATATACTTTTTCAAAAATAACACCTATGTGTGTTAAGAAAATAGATAATTTAGAATATCTTGAAAGAAACTTTCGTGTTTAATCTCCTTAAAGCATATATTATATATTTATAGGAATGCCTATAAAATTATTAATTAGAGAGATATACCTCAAAGGTTCTTGGAAGATCTCATCAAATACGTCATTGAGGTTAAAAGAACCATTGACTATGATGACACGTGTTTAAGTACAAGCTCTTTATTCATAAGCTTACTAAGTATCTTAAGATCTTAGAAATAAATTTAAATCCTCTACTTATCTCATATTAAAGATATTAAAGTTTAAAGTTTAATATATTTGGGCTTTGTAAAAACGGATTTTTCTTGTACATAGTTCTTACCTAGTTGTAATGCTATCTCAGCTTTTGCTAGCTCTCTTCCAAGATACATAGCGTGAGAGAGTTGCGAGATTAAACCGAGCTCAAGGATCTTGTTTTGTATAGCTTTAGCGCTCTTACCCCTAATTAAGATCCTGCCTTTTTTACCTATATATAGAGCTTCTATATATTTAAGTTCATGGTTAACTCTAATTTTAAATACTCCTAATGGATCTAGCGTGTAGGGTTTTTCCTCCTCAATAGCTTCTATGATAATATCATATTCTCTTTCAAACTCTATGTCATATCTTTTTTTATCCTTTAATATAAGTAGAGATATTCCAAGGTTTTTTGGAGGACTGCTCTTAAAATATGCTAACGTAGCCATTTGTGAAGCTATTTTTGTCTCTAATGTTGAGCCTTGGGCTTTCACACTCTTTTCAACAACCAATACTACACTTGCGCCAATTTCCTGCAAGATCATTACTACAGAGGCATTTACACCAACACTATCGACATCTATAAGTTCTGTTACGTTTCCAATACCCGCGAATAATGGTATTTGTGAGTTTCTCTGCTTAAACATAGAGTAAGCTAGAAGTGAAGAGAAGAATTGCCCAAAAGGCTCTAAGACAGCGTCTGCAAAAATCTTATTAAAACCCTTTTTCTTAACTGCAATTATAGCTTTCTCAAGAAGCATTACTCTAATATCTGGGTTTGTGGGTATAACGCCACTCACAGGATCTCTAGGAATAGTGACAACGGCTACTTCGTCATTAATGTATTCAACTTTATCGATATTA
Source organism: Desulfurococcaceae archaeon (assembly GCA_020833225.1). Lineage (GTDB taxonomy): Archaea > Thermoproteota > Thermoprotei_A > Sulfolobales > Desulfurococcaceae > UBA285. The sequence continues at coordinate 8,351 of JAJHQS010000034.1, read as the reverse complement.
GTTAAGTCCACATTTATAATCATGTCTACATCAGCTTTTATAGCAGACGAGATCTCGCTAGGTATTGAGGTATCAACAGCTACTGGTACATCAAGTTCTCTTTTTAATACTTTCACAGCTTTATATACTTCCTCCGGATGTGACTCTAAAGCTTCAAAACCAAGTACAAGTATATCTGCACCACTCTCAAGATATCTTAGAGCTGTCTCAACGAGTTTCTCATCGTTAAGTAAATGTACTTCAGTGATCTCTGTGGCAACTCTAATTGGTGGTGGAGTTAAAGGAACTCTTAATTTACCGACAAGAATACTGTTTTCATTTGTTAAAGAGTTCTCAAAAAATCTCAATATCTCTCTATTTCTCTCTTCAATAATACCGCCTATCACTTCATCAGCCGGTATATCTGGCGAAAGTACACCTAGATCATCTAATTTTAACACCTCTGCGAGGTCATAAGCGTTCACAGGGCCTTTAACAGTCTTAATACCAATAACTTCTTCAATAACCCTCCCAGATCCTCTCGCGAGACCAGGTATTAGTATATAGTCATAGCCCTTCACATTTAACTCTTTAAGATACCGTGCTATATACTCGGTTGTGAGAAAAGCTGCAACTTGGACAGGAGTTACTAGGACATCAACATCATGCTTTACCCTAGACTCAGCAAGAACCCTTCTTATAATCGGTTCTGCTAATCTACCTGTAATAATAAGTACTCTGGCCAAAACACACCACTCTTAATAATATATTCTTATAGCACATAATATTCTATTAAAAGCAAATAGCCACACAAATAATATTTACTCCACCCCGGTGAAGATGTGTGAAATTGAAGGCTATCGCTTGGGCTGTGAGTGGTGGTGGAGCTTATTTAAGAGAATGTGTAAACATAATGGAGTATTTGAAGAAAGAGCTTAATCTTAAAGTAACAGTGTTTTTAACTAAATGGGGTTATGAGGTATCTAGAGTATTTGGTGTATTGTCTAAGCTTAGAAGTATCGCGCCTGGAGGATATTATGAAGAGTTTTTAGCTGGAGATGAGGGAATGTACTATATTGGCAGAATTAATTTGAAGAGATATTCAGCATTAATCATAGCGCCGGCTACGGCTAACACTATTGCAAAAATTGTGAGTGGAGTTGCAGATACAGTAGCCACCGCTTTATTTGCACAGGCAGAGAAGAGTTTAGTGCCCGTAATAATCCTTCCTACAGATATTCCTAGTGAAGAGGGTTATGCTGTCACAGAATTACCCTGTTATGTGGACAGATCTACGTGTTCAGCCATAAATTGTAACGTATGTGTTATACCTGAAATATGTCCAGTTAAAGCTATCGTAATAATAGAAAGTTATCCTAGAATAGATCTAAGTAAGTGTATAGGATGTGAACTCTGTGAGAAAACATGCCCACATGGAGCCGTTAAGTGCTGGGAAAAAATTAAGTTAATTCCTAGACTCATAGACTTAGAGAATATTAAAAAATTAAGTAGAATGAGAAATGTCACAGTAGTTAAGAACCCGTGGGATATAGTTGAGAAAATTAAAACACTAATGAACATCTATAATGAGTCTTAAGCGAAGCAATCCTTAGCATATCCCTATTTGCTAGTAATGAAAATTAAAAACAAATAATTAATAAAAAATTATGGTTTAGTTTCAGTGCGATATCCTAGATCAAGGTTAATTCTAATAATTCCTCGTATATCGTTCATATTGATTTAAAGTTGTTACAAGAAAAACTTATAAGAGTTCCTACTTCCGCTCATTTTTATAAAGTCCCGAGTTCATTATGAGCGATTACTCATAAGAGTCATAAAGCTTCTCAAGACCCTAGATCAGGTATATTTAGATTTAATTATGACGATCGTAAGCGTATTTATGAATCTCTATGAGAATTCATAATTCCTCTGCTTAATAATAACGCCTATGGCGAATTTTAAGTCCTTCACATGTGAGAAGAGAGCTTATAGGCTATTAAAGTTAATAAGTTTGATTGTAATTTTGTTAGAATGTGTTAAAAGCTTCAAGGAGGAAAATGCAGCCTAAGGAATTAGAGGTTCTGTGCATAGTTTTGGTTTTGTGACGAGCTCTTTGTACGTTCTCTGAATTCTCTCTTTAAACTTTCTGAGTTTTTCATGTATTAGGTAGTCAGCTACAGTACCGCAGGACTTTTTAATCTCCATATACTCTACGAGGTCTTTGAAAAATCCTCCAATAATGCCCTCACCTATTGCTGCATAGCCTTGAGCCCCTTCTTTACTGATCATCGCGCCTCTAAGAAGTTGTGCATGTAAAACTTCAATATCTCTTATAAACTCCTGTAAAAGCTTTCTAATTAACTCCACTCTACTATGTCTACCAGTTAACACTACAGCTTCTGCTCTTGGACTTGCAATTAAAGCCCTTGTAATGTCTTTCGCTGTAGCTTCTACAAAGCCCTTAAATACTGAGGCTAAGGGTTCTTCGTTCTTCTCATAGGCCTCTGCGAGAATATTTATGTCGAATGTGTTTGTATAGTAGAATATACCTCCATGAAATACGTCCCATCTATCCCAATGTTCAGCTCTAACGACAACTTCTAAATCTAGTGAACCAGCTGTTAATGTACCTATTGATGCATAAGTACCACCAATACCATCAACTATTTTACCTCTATTTACAGCTATAGTAGCATTATAGCCAAATCCAAGTTCAGTTACAATTATACTGACATTGCTGTAATCTAAACTTTCTCTCTGACTATAGCCATAAATAGCTATGAAAGCTGCTGCAAGCTTATCTACTGTGCCCATATCTATCTTATTAAGCTTCCTATAAATAGGAACTGTGGGAAGTAGTATTACCGAGGGCAAAAATAATACCTTACTCTTATATGTCTTAACTAAATGTTCAACAACTTTAGCTAATGCATCATAAACCCAGATCCCGAGTTCTCCCATATGAACACCTCTTTTAATATCTTCCTCAGTACTAAGAAGTAATATTTCAACTGCAAATTTGCGAGGATCTAAAACCTCATCTCCCCTAGTCACAGGTACTCCATAACCTGAAGGCGCGACTATATAATCTGCTTCAAGTGCCTCAACCACACTTATGAGTATACCTGGATCTCTAGCAATAGTAGCTGTCTCAACGCTTTTCTCAGCTTTCACAGCACCCTCTTCAAGGACAACCACGTCAAAGGTCTTAGTCCCCGGATCTACACCTAGAACTCTCAATTTCTCTCACCAATTCTAGAGCCTTAGAGTAAATTAAATCTATGAACTCTATATAAAGCTTTTTTTGAGTAGACCTATATACAATTTCTCGTAAAAACTCTAATTTCTCTAAGATCGTTGCTAGATCTCTACATTCCATGTAAGGTATTTTGGTAAACCATATCAAAGCTTCAATAATAGCAGCATTAACTCTAGTAAACACTCTTGGAAGCTCCCTATATAGAACGATCTCTATTATTTTAACCCTAAGATCTATTATGTCGCCTCTATTTTGAAATTCGCAAAAGCCTGTAAAACAGATATCACAGTATTTTTTGAGAAGAGCTTCTCTAGTAAGAATCTCTATAGCCTTACTCTTATCAAATATAGCTGTGCAGAAAAGCACAGGATCCTGAGTTACACACACATTACACTTAAGCTCCGTAATGCCAGCACTAATAATGTAGCTATAAAATCTTGAACCAGCATATAGTCTCCCACTCAGAGTACATTCTTCTGATAATTTAAGTCCCAATGGCATTAGTCCCACGACTCTATTTTCATTATAAAAAGACACTATTACTTCTCCCCAAGTGTCCGTGGAGAAAATTGCCTTTAGTGATTCACATACATCTTTCATACACTTCTTCCTTTAACAAACTCTTAGTCTTATCTAAATAACATAACAATAATAGAAATTTAATCCTAAATTACATCTTTTAAGAAGATCCAGCACTAAAATAGTGTTTCTCTAAGTCTTGGATCAATTAGTTGGTCTTAATAAGATCTTTAAACTTACTGCCACCTATTGTCTTAATAAAAGAGTTAAATTTAAAGTTAAATTTTAGCTTAGACCTATATTTTGAATTTTTAACTTTACTTCTTAATATTTATTGTGAAAGATTTATGACTTTATTTATTCATATTAATTTAATATATTTGAGTGTTGACAAAAACTAGGGCTTTTAAGTAAGCCTTCTTGAGTATGGGAATTACATTTACTTTTTAATAATATCCCATGTATTAAACAACATACAGGCTTATTTTAACGACATCTGCCTCTTAATAGTTGTGTTACATATAACTACTGGTTTATCTTTCTTTAAGAAGAAGGTTTTATGTAAATATATTTAGATTTAGATTAATACATCTGATTGTTTCTTCTCGACGGTCTCTTCTAAGTTAAACTCTTTAACACTAAGCCATTTAAGAGCTTTTCACCAATAATTTTGATTAAATCTTCGTGAATGAAATCTAAAGATCCAAGATAATTGTCTATTTCAGGAAACTTCTTACGTAACTCCTCAACTTGTGTGGTAATTTAGGAAGATATACGCTATTTGCGAGCTTCTATGTTTTCAGAGGATGTTATAATGAAGCGGTTACTTTCATTTGTAAAAATATTTCTCTTATATGCTAATTCATATATTTTACCTAAAAATAGTAGCGTTCTCCTAAAATCTCTACTTAGCTTAACCTTGATCAGGTTTTCGTTTAATAAATTATTGAGATCTAATACCTGTACATAATCTTTTTACGGAGTTTAACATTAGGATCTAGAATATGTTTTTCAGCGCCATAGATTTATTTGAGATCCTCTTCACTAAAATACCCATACTCCATTAAGCTTAAAGATTTCTTCAGGTGCATTTATAACTTGACTTAACTTAACTTTATGACCTTTATAACATACTATTACTGGGTCTTTAAGCACTTCATCTATCGTGGAAATCATGTATGGTTTTATTAGCTTTTCTCAAACTTCATCGCTGACCATTGTATATTCAAATACTACCAAATAGGACTTTCTATATTGTTTCACCAGGTATTTAGCGATATCTTTAAGTAATTCAGCTACACATCTCATTAACCAGTGATTCCACTTGACCTCGGTATTAATGTATCTTCTACCTGGGTGAAATATGAAATCTGCTTATATGAGGAATTTAGGGTTTATCTCAATCTTATGTAATGGTGGGGCGAGTATGTTCTCCCGAATTTAACTTCTTCAACGGGCTTAAGATCATTGGTCTCTATGTCAAGGGCAAATACTATAGAAACTTCACGTTTAATAACATCACTTCTTCCGGCGTCTACCGTTACCTGGTCTATTCTTATGTCTTCAGGGACATTAAATGTTTTCTTAAAGACTAAGAAGTTGCAGGTGCGTTTAAAGTCTCTCAAAATAACTACTATATGTTTAGTCTTCACGTCATCAAATACGTCTTCATGTATTACCTCCCACATATGTGTCTACTCTTTCCTTCAACTTTATCTTCAATTATTATAGTTATTTATGTAGTTTAGAGATAAGATTATTGAAGGTCCTAGTTCACTAATAGTTTTAATAATGTACAAATTCGTCCTTCAGATGAATAGTAAATTTCGTCTCGTCTTTAGATATTACTTCAGTAGCAGGTTGCATAGGTATTGGTGTTATTTGCTAGAGATCATCGTGAGATTCAAGGTCATATTTTCTAAGAATTTCAGTTACTTCTGGTCTTTTCCAATAATTTAATTCTCACTAATTCAAAACAAATTTCAGCCGAGTAGGCCTCGACATAGTTAAAAATTTTATATACAGATTTCCAGCTGATCTCCATAAAGCCTTTATAGCCGAGGGCTAGTTTTTATTGCTCTTAATCGCACATAAACACTCTAGGTCGTTTTCATTAAATGGTTTACCATTATTACTTAATACTTAATAATAATAATTTTATCCTTGTATAATTCGATCTTAAAGTAACCTCTCCTATTAGCCTCCATTAAGGTGTTTTCAGCGTTTTGAATAGAATAAATTGTCCAGGAGATATGAAATGAGCTTTATAACTTTATCAAGAACACTTTTTAGGGAAATACCTGTTGCTGATTTCGCCTCTCTAAGTAATTTACTTTGAATTTACTTTGAATTTCTAAAAATTTACTCTTTAAATCGCTCATAAAAAGTTAAACCCACACAATAAACATACTTCACGTAAGGACTACAGTTTAAAGAAATATTTATTCTTAAAAGGAGAAGGTGTTCTTGTCATAAGGTAACCCAGTTAACTAAGGCTTTAAGATCAATATTTCTTTGAAATTTAGAATAAATTAAACGCGTTTTCATAAAAAACAGTAAAATACATCATGAGATCTAGTATATAAATCCTTATAAGCACTAATATGGCTTACTACAGAATTCCTCTCTTATGAAATGGAGGTTTTTATGGCTTTTATAACCTTTTATAACTTTAGCAAAACTTTTCATTATTCCTCGGCTAGCTGACACCTAAACACTTAATAATCGCTTTTGCCTAGAGAATATGATACATTATTTTGATAAATTTGACTCCTCATTACGTAATGATCGTTGAGTAAGAAGCTTTCCATTCTTTACAGCACTTACATTGTCTAAACTAGGAAAAATCATAAATGAGTTCTGAGAGCTATTCTATGTGAGCTTAAAGCATGTTATACAACGTAAAACTATATTTTCATAATAGTGCTCTAAACTAACATTTTTACAGACGTGGCCACATTATTGCCGTAATGCCAATGTAATTTAGGGTCTTAGTAGGTCTTTAGCTTTATGGTGTTGAGTCATGGATAGATTTGAAGATCCCGCTGTTAAATATTTTTCCCCTAGGGTTACTGATAGAGATCGTGCTATTTTTGAAGCAGGCATAGCCTTGGGAATGGTAATACATCAGTTCTCTGGAATACCCGTGAAATTCCCTGAACAAGTTAAACTGCTTGAAAAAGTAATTGAATATGCTATAATGTCTCAACCTTTTAAGAAAAAAGCCGCTGTAAAAATAAATATTGAAATACCAAGAAATAAAGGTCCTTACGCTTACACGACTCTGCGCTCAAGAAATCTGGACGTGTCTATTATTGTGGAGTACGGTAAGACTATTGTAAAAGCTCGTTTACGCTACATCTCAGAACTGGATTATACGTTAGCTTACATAGAAGATATCTTAGAGAAAAGTAAGAGTATAATAGTTGAAGAAAACACACATGATCACGAAAGTGCTTAGCGTTCACAGCCTGAAAAACATCTAACACGTTTAGAACTCAAAAGGGCTGCTATCATGTTCACACTATTTCAAAGTCATCTCACTAGGTCTTAATCATCAAACAAGTACACTTCAGTGATCCCTATAGCCGCCTGATTAATAACGGAGTTAAGATACCTTCAACTTGTCAACAAGAACTCTGTTCTCGCTTATTAAAGAACTCTCAGAAAACCTTAATATCTCTTTCTTACTCTTTCTCACAATAATTCAATACCCGCGACCGGTATATCTGGCGAGAGTAAACCTAGATCATTTAGCTTTAATATTTCTACAGGATTAGAAACATTATAAGATCTTATAATATTCGGTAGCTTCTTCGATAACTTAACTAGTTCCATTGTAAGGCCAGGTGTTAATATATGGTACATATAATCATAGTCCTTCACACCGTGCTCTTTAAGATAGCGTGCTATATATTAACTGTGAGAAATGCTGCTACTCAAACTGGAATAACTAATACATCAACTTCATGCTCAGTCTTAATCTCAACAAGAACTCTCCTTATAATAGACTCAGCCAACTCACTTGTGACAATAAGTATCTTAGCCATAATATGTTACACCTATTAACGGAATAATAATTTTCTAGATAAATAGAATTAATGAAGATCTAGATATATTATAAATTACTCTTACCTACAACACTAATGAAGATCATCTGTATCAGATATTTTATCAATTTTACACAGACAGAAAAGGTAGTTTAAGAAGGCAGATTAAAAGCAGTACTTTCTAAAATGAAAAAGTTTTTCAACATACTTAAGCATGGTAAAGGGAATTTACTTAGGGTCAGAGATGCCGTGTCTATGAAGTAGTTAAAGTGAAATATGTCTCACATACGTTTAGTAGTAAATAGGTGAAGTGAATATAAGAGTGTTTAATGTGGCTCAATACTCAATAACCTTAAGAACTCTGAGTAGTATTATGCTTGATATAATTTAGACAAATATAATTTAAAAATTAAAAATGATTTTATCAAGATATATTAGGAAGTCTAACGATCTATATGACGTAAGAGGTTAGAGAATTTTAGTATATACCCTCACCTTCTTAATTTAAATTGGAAGAGATGGGAATTAAGAGTTGATTAATTTAG
>JAJHQS010000079.1 GCA_020833225.1 Desulfurococcaceae archaeon | reverse complement strand
AAAATCCTCCGAAGTTCTTCATAAGCTTTTTCAGAAGTTAGAGAAGAGATCTTCTCTAACAATAAAATCACTAATATATATTAATTGGCTAAAACCAGCTGATTTAAAGAAGAATGTAGCAAGTCCTTAATTTTGTGATTTTTGAAAAGAAAGTTCTTTCTCAGTAATCATTTATTATTGTTATGAAAATGACCGTAAATATTTCTAGAAAAGCTTCTGCAAAGCAGTATTGCCGGGTATGAAATATACTATGATTTTATTGAGGAGTTATCTAAGAGGTTTGTGGACATGGATGTTTTGAGTAGGGATCTAAAAATTATAGATCTCAAGGAATTGGAGAGAACTATCATTAACTCTCAAAGAGAAATATGTAGAACTAGAGCAGATCCTTCTATCCTCTGTGAAATAGCTAGAAGCATTCTCTCCAATGTAAAATCTCGCGATAGCGTTCACAAGTTATTGAGAATTAAGAGGTTACTTAGGTTCCTCTATAGAAGTGATTTGACTGCTAAATATAGACCTGATGTTGACGAGGAGTGCTTAAAGTATTTATACGAAACTCTTAAAAATAAACCACCTTACAAGGTCTTTTGGGATGATTATATTGCGAGCATTTTTCAGCGACACTGTAGATACAGTAAGAGGCTTTATGAGAAAGTAGGAAAACACAAAGTAATTGGCTTTATTATTAAAGACGTGTTAAGTCTTTGTGCTGTTCTAGATAATGGCGAGTTTATTTGCAACTGGTCGTATGAGTATGCCTGCACAGAAACAAGATATGAAAAAATACCTCGAGACATATACATGGCCTTTAGAAGAGCTATAAGAGATCAATTAGAGGAGTTTAAGAGTAAACACGCGAGAGGGGGATTTGTAGAAATTAATGGTAAGCTTTATCCTAGGGATAAAGTTGACGTTCACCATGATGTAATAAGCCTCGAAGACCTCATAAAGATCTTTCTTGAGTCAAAGAAGCTAAAAGTAGAAGACCTAGAAAAACTCACAAATAGCAAGATTAAAGCGCTTTTGGCTGAGTGGAGAGAGTTCCATAGAAGAAACGCGAGATTAGTTCTATTGCCAAGAGATATGCATGGTAAGATTCACGCAAATAAAACTGATCAGTATATTCAACCTTCTTAGTGCCTTATAATAATATTACATATGCGATTGATCTTGATTTTAAGGAGCGTAAAAATAGTTATCGGACTTTGCTTATGTGTAGTTTTCCTTTAAGAGAAGAATCAAAGTTCACGTAAACATAAAACCAATATTTTCCATCAAGCTCGATGACGATGTTTACTCTGTATTTTTCTGGAAATACTCTCTCTGCTAACTCTAAGTTGATTTAAGTATATTTAAGGTTCCTACTTTCGGCAACATTCAAACTTACTTCTCTCCATTACAAAACCAAAAATGCAGGGGACCTTTCCAATTTATTCTCCAAATTACGCATTTCTCTATTAATTCCACTACACTTGCAATGTTGTCCTCAATGCATGTAGCTAAATTACACTTAGAGGGGAATTAATAGTTTGAAGTGTAAATTGAGGATTGAGGTTATTTCTGCGAGTATGTAGTGAGAATGCAAATTGCGTTATTATGGCTTAATGATTTTGATTAGTTTGTAGGATGTGTGGTATATGCTCCATGGATTGTTCTTGTGTGTAGACATGGGTGGGTCTACTATTAGGTATACTCCTCCATCTGCTTTGAAATAGGAGATTTTCTCAACCTCTATTCCTAGGACACTAGCCCACTTTGAAATACCATTTAAAATCTCAGTGGTGTTTCCAGTAAAATACACTAGTGCAGTGGCGTGGTCTACTTTATTGTCGCCATTAGTGTCAATTAAGCCTACGACAGCGTCAAGCCCCACGCTCCTATAGAGAGTGGCTAGTAGAACGGCGTAGTCCTCGCAGTCTCCAGCCCCCACTCTGAGGGTCTCGTTTGGCGGTGCAATATACTCGTTTTCTGTGAGTGGGTCACTAATATACCTTATATTCGTAGAAACCCAGTGACCAATAGCGAAGACCTTGAAGTATTCATTGTTGAAAGCGTAACTGGGATAGTAAGCTCTCAGCGTAATGTAAACATCTTTAGATGTAATATTGGAATATGAATTATCTAGTTCCAAGTAGAATACTCCCTCCTCTTCGAGTGGGTGTAGTGTGAAGTTGACACGTAGAGAAGTGTAGCGGCCCATTATAAGACTCGAGCCTGTGGACGTATTCACAATTGCAATGCGGTAATTTGAATCTAAGAGCTTTAGGCCAATATCGCATGAACCAATAAAACAGCCGCTAACGCTTACTGTAAGCTCATATATGATTCCACTATGAAGTGTTAATTCAACATATGCTATAGCTACTACTGGAACACCGATCTCAACTAACGAGTTACCACGTATAACTGTAGACCTCTTATCCTCAAAGACAACACTATGAGAGTCGAAGCCAATATGAGCACTAATATGTTTCTTCCCCACTATACACATCTCTAAACACAAAGACCCCAGTATAATTAGCTGTAATTATATGAGTAGAGGAGCAGTCGTAACACGCAACTATAAAAGTGCCTGGTATTTTTGCATAAACTACACTCTCACGGTCGAAAGCCTCGCTTGCAGTGATAGTCCTATAACTTTTAGAAGTCTTAACCACAGCTACTCCGTGAACTAGGTGTGAGAAGCCTGATTCAGCTTTACAAACCACTCTATCTCTACTAACGTATACTGCAC
>JAJHQS010000078.1 GCA_020833225.1 Desulfurococcaceae archaeon | reverse complement strand
TATCTCTTATACCAGCAACTTATACATTTCTTAAGGTCTGGTTTTGTTACTGGTGGTTTCTCGTTTTTTAGTACTTCTTCGACTAGTTTAGTTATGTTTTCAACGTCTTTTACTAGGTCTTCGGATAGCTCTAATTCTCTTTCTGAGTCTTGAACTATTAGTTTCACTCTTCTAATTCCATGTATTTTCTCTCTTGCAATAATATATGATGTGACTACTTGTTCTATGTATCTTGAGTAATTGTGACTTTTGTATGCTTTACGTTCAACAAGGATCTTATAATCACTATTCTCTAAGACTTCATCAATTACAGTAGCCCCTCTACTGGTAGATATGTAGATTTGACCTTTACCTTTAGGTGGCTTAATTGACTCTCTACCAATAGTCATACTGTCTGTTAATGGTTCTTGAACATTAAACCATATTTGAAGCCACACTATAACTGGGCAATAGGAGTATTGTTTTATGAGTGTAGGCGAGATCTTATCTACTAAATTATACTTTAACACTACTCAATCACCAATAACCTCTTATCACTAGTAATCTCTGTTAGTGGTTTACCATAGACAATTATGTGTTTAATTGAGTAGTCTAGTAGTGGAATGAGGTGTATTACATCACTATTAGACTCAATAAATTTACTAAGAGTCCTCGAGACATCTCTGAGAACTGATGGTAGTGGTTTACCAATAAAAGCACTTCTCTGAATCCGTGTGAAACCCTTAGTTTTCAAGTAATTTGCAAGATCTTGTCTCATCTCATTACTAGATATATCATAAATTACTAGTATAAACATATTTCACCACCTATATATGAAAGCCTCAAATAAACCCTCACCTCTCAGGTATGAAGCCAGTGTATATGCAGATTTCTTTAAGACCTGCCTTAAGCTTACAGGTGTTTCATCAATATATTGCACCTTAGTATTATCTAGGAAATCTAAGAATGCTTCAATAACTCTCCTCCTAGACCCATAGTCTAATAAACCATTACTAATACTCGGCCTCCACCCCTTTCTAACCAAGTAGAGTACTGTGAGGTCTGCTATAAACCTAAACATCTCAATAAAGTCGAAAACAAGTACTGGTTTACCAGATCTATCTACATGTATAAATCCAGCATATGGATCTAGTCCAGCTAATACAAGTGCTTTCCAACACTCAGAGTAGAGGATTCCATAAGTATAGTTGAGTAAAATATTCACTGGATCTGTTGAATCCTGATCTCTGCCCTCAAAACCAAGATCTCTCGGCACTAGTAGAGCGTAGTGTGGCCAATATATCCTAGCAGCCTCAGCCTCAATTTTTCTAAGTTCTTCACGTGTATTTTCAAATGGTAATTCTATTTCTCTAGCTTTAATTGCTAATTCACTTATCTTTGAATATGCTTCTCGCATCTCTTCTAATCTCGTATTATAATAGTATTTTCTCAATACAGAGGCTTGATTACTTATTTTACCATAAACCAGTTCTCTCATAGCAAATACAGCTCTACTTGTACCGTAAGAGGCATATTGCGACCTCCGAGTCTCAATAGTTTTATTTATAAATGGTGGATATACTCGACCTGTTGGTTGCCCACGTGAATCTAAGAATACTAAGTCTACTCCATACTCAACTAGTTTACGTATTACTTTACTTGAAAACCAAACACCACTTGTAATAATTACTACTTGCTCTAAATCTGCTATTGGAACTTCTTGTTTATTATTCTTAGATTCAACTATGAGTAACCCTCTTCTAAATCTCAATCTCACACCATAACCTGAAACTAGTAGTGTCTTCATGGATGACACACCTTGTAGTAGGGGCAATTAGTATAACATTGCATATCTACTTGTGGCTCTCTATTTTCAAGCAACATATCTATAATGTTATCTCTCTCAGCAATAAACCATTTTCTCAAATGACTATTAATATAAATGGGTTTAGCTGTAATCTTAATTTTCCCATTTACATCACTAATATAGATTAATAAGCCATAGTCGTGTGGAACCTCATATTCAGCTTCAAGTGCTAGTGCATAACCTACTAGTGAGAGCTTGTGAAACTCTCTGAGAGAGCCATATTTAAAATCTACTATAACACTACCCTCTGTAACAACATCTATTGAGAGGCTTGAAGATAAACCTAAATTTGAACCATCAACTTTAAACTCTGTAATTGTTAATGGCGGTGTTCTAGTTCCACGTGTTAAATCTTCATATGAGACTTCTCCGAGAATTGTTATTAAAGTATACTTATAGACCCTCTCACATAATCTAATAAAGTCCTTGGACTCACTAGTTAATAATTCACGCCACTTCTCTTTAACAACTTCATATATACTCCAAGGATCCCAGCCAAGAGCAATAAACTTATATGCCTCACTAATAGCTAATGAAACAGCTTCATGTATAAGACGACCCTTAACAAGTTGCTCAGAAACCTCAGGCTTAACACTCATCTTCCTCTTAAGCCATAAATCCCTCCTAGTCTCACAATACTTAGAAGCGATCTCTGAAACACCAAGCTCAAGATAAGCCCTCGGCTTAAGTGGAGGTTTATCCCAATTCCAACCCCTCAACTCCTCATCTACAGGGTCACTACGAGACCAAGTATAAAGCCTCCTAATAGTTCTCAACATCAATCTCCTACTTATCACGACATATTCACCACCAGGATAGGTTTTTGTACACCCTGATATCTCAACACACACCTTAAAGGAAAGAACATCCCTGATCAAAAGGGATTTTGTATAAAGAAAACACCTAAAACACTAATAGAGAAACAGCACTTACACATAAGTAAAAA
>JAJHQS010000077.1 GCA_020833225.1 Desulfurococcaceae archaeon | reverse complement strand
ATGGTGTTGTTATGAACTCTAGAGAAAGGGTATTAATTACACTAAAACACGAGGAGCCCGACAGAGTCCCCATAGATTTTGGGGGCACAGACTCCACGAGTATTCATGTTATTCCATATATTGAATTCTTGTAAATATTTGGCTCTTAGAGTAATGTTTAAATACCTCTATACTTACTATAATTACTTAGACCCTATGATCCGCACTGCGGTGAGGTGTACTGCAGATGGGAGCCTCATGGCGTTAGGCTCGACTGGGGCCCATGAGGTGTGGATGAAGCTAGTGATCCCGCACCGAGGCCCAACCCCGCTAACGGAATTACAAGATATTCACAAATACCATCAAGTACCGTTAGCGGGGAAACGCTTTTAAACCTCTCTCCTAGGTCTATAAGGGTAATTAATTTTATGCAGCAACGTGCTGATGTTTATGATGATATACTCGGCTTGTTTAATATCGACGTTATTGATATTGCAAGGACGTTAGAGCTGTGTGGTTCGAGGTATTTTGTGTGGCAATATATTCTTGAAGATGGCTCTAATGTCGAGGGTATTACTGATAAATGGGTCTTGTGGAGGCGTGAAGATAACATAAGATATGAAGTTGAAATTCCATCTTATATACAAATAGTTAAAAGTAATGGTGAATACCTAGCTTACATCAATAATAATGCCTTTGCTAAAATGCCTAAGAGTGGATATCATTTCTGGGGTATTGTTAGTGGGAAAAATCCTCTATATACTGCTAAAACACTTGACGATGTAGAGAAATTTAACTGGGAATCCTATAAAGTTAGCGATAAATATGTAAATATCTTGAGAGAGCGTGCAGAATACTTGTATTATAAAACACCTTATGCCCTAGCGTTTGCTGAGGGGTTTTCACTACACGAGTGGGCTCAGGCGATGAGGGGGTGGGATAAGTGGCTTAGTGATTTAAAGGTTAGAAAAACATTGGCTGAAGTTATATTAGAGAAGAGAGTAGAGATTGTGAAATATAATGTTGAGAAATATGTCAGTGCTTTAAAAGATTTTATCCAGGTAATTGGTTTTGGCGATGATTTTGGTACACAAGATACTCAACAAATAAGTATTGAGATTTTTAGAGAGTTTTATAAGCATAGATATGAAGAGCTCTTTAATATCGTTAAAAAGAGGAGTAGGGTCTTTATACTTTTCCATAGTTGTGGTTCAATATATCCGTTTATAAGAGATCTTATAGATATAGGTGTAGATATCTTAAATCCTATTCAAGTTTCTGCTAGAGGGATGGATCCAGAGAGATTAAAGAGAGAGTTTGGAGAGCAATTAACTTTCTGGGGCAGTGGTGTTGATACTCAACATCTACTATATTTTGCAAAGCCTAGTGAAATCTATGAATATGTTGAGAAATTAATAGAGATAATGGCACCTGGCGGTGGATTTATACTTGCACTAGTACATAATATTCAACCAGGTGTTCCACCAGAAAATATTATTGCTATGTTGAAAGCTGCTCTTGATTTTGGTAAATATCCAGTTAAATAATGGTTTAATTTATTTCATTAATCTCAATAAATAATGACGCTTTATAAGGGTAAGGGCTTATGAAGAGGCTAATAGGGATATTGGGGAGGATATTTGAATTATAGAGATATTTATTTGAAGGCAGCAAAATTTGAAAATCCAGAGTATATACCATGTAATATAAGTCCAGCATGGCCTATTTGGAATACTTATAGAGAAAAATTAGAGGATATAGCGAGGCAGTATAGTATTTGTTTTCCATGGTATAAGCCGGGTTCTATAACATATGATTGGTTTAGACCATATTCACATGTAGAATATGATAGTGTTCCTGGAGTTATTTATGTAGATGAGTATAGATATGATGCTTTTGGGTGTTTATGGAGAACTAGGATAAAGGGGTGTATTGGTGAGGTTGTTAAAAATCCACTAGATGATTGGAGTAAACTTAGAGATTTAAAATTACCTGAACCAGAGGCCGGTATTCCCACTGAGAGTGGTGATCCAGAGGCTATTATATCGTGGGATAAGATATTTGACTCCATGGAAAAAGCTAAAAGTGAGGGAGAATTAGTATTTGCTTGGCTTCCACACGGCATTTTATTTCTAAGAGTAGTGTATTTAAGGGGTTTTCGAAATTTTGTATTAGATCTCTATAAGAACGAGGAGAAGCTCATAGAGCTTATTAACGTGTTAACAGAGTATTACTTAAAACTAATAGATATATATAGGAGGTTTAGTGGGAGAATTGATCTGTTCTCAATTGGAGACGACTTAGGGACACAAGTAGGCCCCTTTATAGGGCCTCAACACTTTGAAAAATACTTCTATAGTTCATATAGGAAAATCTTTGAGAGAGCAAAATCTATTGCTGAGCTTGTTAGGTTTCATGTTGATGGAAATATAATCCCACTATCAAGATTTCTACAGGATCTCCAAGTAGACATTTTAAATATTCAAGATAGAGCTAATGGTGTAGAAAATATAGCTAGAGTGTTTAAGGGTAGAAAAGCCATTGATATTGATATATCCGCACAATTTTTAGCATTTACACATTCAAGAGAAATATGTGAATATGTGAAATATGTTATAGAAACCTTAGATACACCTAGAGGTGGCTTAATGATATATACTGAAACATATCCACCAACACCGTTAGAAAATATTGAAGCATTAGCAAAGGCACTAAGCACCTATATTAGACGTCATCATAAATAATCCTAACTCCATATTTCACTCCACTACTATAAGTAATCAGCATTCATAATCTCCTAGTAAAGATTTATATTTACATTAAGACCTACTTTTA